>CAZRYP010000134.1:0-6734 GCA_964604295.1 uncultured Treponemataceae bacterium | reverse complement strand
CCATATCGGGAACCATGTCTACATAGGTCCGCAGACCGTCATCTCGAAGGGCGTCACGATAGGCGACTACTGCGTCATCGGCGCGCACAGCCTCGTGAACCGCGACATTCCTCCCGGCTCGAAGGCTTTCGGCAATCCTGCCCGCGTGACGGGACGCGCGGCGCGGGACTCAAGCCTATGATCACCATCGTCGACTACGGCCTGGGCAACCTGGGCTCGGTGAAGAATATGCTGAGGCATATCGGCTTCCAGGCGGTCATCACCGGCGACCCTTCCCTGATAGCCGAAGCCGGCTGCCTCATCCTCCCCGGGGTGGGAGCCTTCGACAATGGAATGCGCCACATAAAGGAGCGCGGCCTCCTCGACATACTCAACAGGAAGGCCCTTGTGGAGCGCGTTCCCGTGCTCGGCCTCTGTCTGGGCATGCAGCTCATGGCCGAGGGAAGCGAGGAGGGATCGGAACCGGGACTCGGCTGGATCGGGGGACGGGCCGTCAAGTTCGCCGCCACAGGCGGTCTCCGTATCCCGCACATGGGATGGAACAGCGTCCGTATCGTCAACGACTGCGCCCTCTCCCGGGGATTCCTGCCCGAGATGCGCTTTTATTTCGTCCATTCCTACCACGTCGTCTGCGATGACAGGCGGGATGTATTCCTCTCCGCCGAATACGGCGGGGAGATCGTGGCCGCAGTCAGGCGGGGCAATATCATGGGAACCCAGTTCCATCCGGAAAAGAGCCACAGCTTCGGGATGATCGTCCTCAGGAACTTCGCGGAGTCCGCCGATGCTTAAGGCCCGCGTCATGCCCTGCCTTCTCCTCAGGAACGAAGGGCTGGTGAAGACGGTCAGGTTCAAGGACTTCACCTATGTCGGCGACCCCGTCAACGCGGTGCGCATCTTCAACGAGATGGAAGTGGACGAGCTCATCTTTCTGGATATCCTGGCATCCCGCGAAGGCAGGGAGCCGCCCTATAAAGTGATCGAGGAACTGGCGGGCGAGTGCTTCATGCCCCTCACCTACGGCGGCGGGGTAAAGACCGTCGGGCAGATGAAACGCCTTTTTTCCATCGGCGTCGAAAAGGTCGCGGTCAATACGGCGGCCTGGGAAGATCCCTCCCTCATCGGCGAGGCGGCGGCCCTCTTCGGCAGCCAGGCGCTCATTGGATCGATCGACGCGAAACGCACGATCTTCGGCAAGTATGAAGTCGTCGTCAGGGACGGCGGCAAGCGCACGGGACTCGATCCGGCGGAATACGCCAGGACCCTGGAAAAGCAAGGCGCCGGGGAAATACTCATAACCTCGATGGACCGCGACGGCACGTGGGAAGGCTATGATCTCGAACTCGTGAGGCGGGTCGCCGGGGCGGTCAATCTGCCCGTGATCGCCGCAGGCGGCGCCGGATCGGTGGAGGACATCGGCCACGTGATTCGCGAGGGCCATGCCTCGGCGGCCGCCCTCGGGAGCATGGTCGTGTTCCAGGCCAAAGGCCTGGGCGTCCTCATAAAATTCCCCAGGCAAGACGATCTTGCCCGGGTGATATGATCGCGGGAAGGAGATGAGATGCCCGGCTTTCATTCCATATTCGGCGAAAAGGCGGTCGGCCGCATAAGGGACGATTGCTTCGACGAATCCCTACTCACCGAAGAGTTCACGGTCACGTGGTGCCACAGATCCAGGAGCATCGTTTCCAGCTCGACGCATTTCAAAGGCTATCCCTTCGCCTCATGGGAGCGGGATGGAATCCTCGCCGTCGTCGAAGGCGCCATATACAATTTCACGGACGCGGCGGTCAGGGAACAATTGGACGATATTGCCGATGCCTGGATCAGGGGAGAGGATTTTTCATCGGGGATACGAAAGGCGGTGGACTCCTTCGACGGGGATTTTGTCGTGCAGCTGTTCGATGTGGACAGGGATCGTTATCTCGTTTTCAACGATCGCCTCAACAGGCTGCCCTTCTACTACTATCTCGACGATGATCTGTGCGTTGTGAGCAAGGAAATCAGGACTGTCCTCGAGTTCATGCCCGCCATCTCCGTCGACAGGTATTCTCTCGTGGACTACCTCCGGCGCGAATACACTTTCGGCGATTCCACGATCTTCAACGATGTATTCAGATCCTGTCCCGCTTCCGTGCTCGAGATCGAAAAGCGCGGGGATGCGTATACCCATCGCGTGAGCCGGTCATCCGATTTCACCTATGAACTGGAAAACCCGTTTCCGAGCAAGGAGGCGGCGGTCCGGACTCTTGTCGGCGAGTTTCTCGCGGCAGTCAGGAACCGCGTCTCCTATGCGGCCTCGCACGATCTTCCCCTCATAGCCGATCTCAGCGGCGGTTTCGATACGAGGGCGGTCATGGGCGGGTTGTCCCGATTTACCAGGGACGTCGGGTATTACACGTTCCAGTATATCCGGGATGAGAGCGTGGTGTCGGAGCCCCTGTTCGAGCGGCTCGGGCGCCCCGGATACTTCTGCAGGCTTCGGTATGACGCGCCTTCGATAGATGGAGACAAGGCCAAACGGCTTGTCTACCTCACCGATGGTCTCGTGAACATCAACACGACCTATATCTGCTTCAAGGATGTCCAGTCGTACCGCGACCATGTCGGCCGGAACGCGATGCGTTTCGGAGGGCTGGGAGGGGAATACATAAGGCACCCCTACCGGGCGGCACTGGGCTCCATCTACCGGACCGCGATGAGCGGCCTCAATGCGAACATGCCGGTAGGGCAGGCCTGCGGCGTCTGCGGAGCGGATGAAAAGGAATACAGGCGGCGGAAGAGAACCTACTTCCATTCCTACCCTGAAAAGAAAATACAGGCCAGATTGAAGAGACTCTACGATGAGTATTACCACAACTACGTCACGGTGGCCGAAGAGCGTGAGCGAATGCATTTCTGGATAGCCCACCCCCTCCAGGGCGGCAGGCTGCATGAAATGATGATGAAGAGAGTGCCGCTCAAGTGGGCGAGCTTCGAATTCTTCACGGATTTCCTGAGGGAACTGGACGAAGCCTTGCTGGACGTGCCGATATTCGGCAAGGATATCGACCTCAAGTCCTCAGCTTCCCTGCGGAATGCCGACCGGGTGTACAGAGCGCAGACAGGAGCCGCCGCCTATGTGCGGAACAAGGTGCGGAAGTCGATGGCGGGCCGGGTCAAGCGCGCCAGGCAGGCGATGAAGATCGGCGCCAGGCGCGCGAGAAAGGCGATGAAAGCCGGCGCCACGCGAACGAAACTGGCGATGAAGAATGGCGTCAAGCGCGCGAAAAAATCGGTGAAGGGCGGCATCAGGTTCGCGAAACGGACTCTTAAAAGGCTGCTCCTCGGTTCCGGAAGCGTTTCTCCGATCATCGGGAAGACGCAGCAGTATGGCGTAGCCGAGGCTCGCGTGAAAACGCCTCCGAAAGCGGCCGGATCTCCCGCGGCAAAGAAGGCCGAGCTGGATTTTATCGATACATATATTCAGGGCAAGGAAAAATTATGGCTGTTCGACAAGAAGGCGGCCATGGCGGCGGGCAAGCCCATACGGCTGCGCGTCGCGACCCTCGAAGTGTTCTTCGACGCCCTGATGGAAAAATTCGGGGATAAAGTGGATCTGCGGAATCATTGAAGAGGAGTGTGAATGGCCACCATCTGCGCAACATGCGTGTACGACGACGCGACGCCGAATATCACCTTCGATGGGGAAGGCGTATGCAATTACTGCCGAACCCAGGAGCAGCTCGAGCGCGACTTCCCGGCCGGCGAGGAGGGCGCCTCGCGCCTCCGCGCCATCGCCGAGGAGATCAGGAAGTCGGGTAGGGGCAAGAAATACGATTGCGTCGTCGGAGTGTCGGGCGGATGCGATTCCTCCTATCTTGTCCACTACATCGTCAAGGAACTGGGGCTGAGACCCCTCGCCGTCCATTTCGACAACACGTGGAATTCCACGACAGCCACCAAGAATATCCATTGCGTCCTGGACAAGCTGGGCGTGGATCTCTGGACCTACGTGGTCGACAACAAGGAATATGACGACATCTACCGGTCGTTCTTCGAGGCGGGGGTTCCGGACCTGGAATCCTGCACCGACATCGCGCTGGCGGCCACTCTCAACCTCGCGGCCGAGAAGTTCAAGGTGAGGTATGTGATCGAGGGGCACAACTTCCGGACCGAGGGCGTCGCGCCCCTGGGCTGGATCTACATGGACGGCAAATACATCAAGTCCGTCCATGAGCGCTTCGGGAATGTGCCCATGAAGACCTATCCCAACATGCTCATGCCGGCGCAGCTCCGCTGGATGATCGCCAGGCGGATCAGGAAGATTCGGCCTCTCTGGTATCTCTCCTACGACAAGGAAAAGGTGAAGAAGTTCCTGGAGAGCGAATACGGATGGAAATGGTACGGGGGCCATCACCTGGAGAACCGCTTCACCGCCTTCTATCACAGTTACTTCATACCGAAACGATTCGGCTACGACATGCGCAGGCTCGGATACGCGGCCCAGTGCCGCGCCGGCCGCATGAGCCAGGAAGAAGCCCTGGCCGAACTCGAAAAGCCGCCCTACCTGGAACCCGAATTGCTGGAATACGTAAAGAAGAGGCTCGGCTACTCCGACGAGGAGTTCGAAAGGGTGATGAATCTCCCCAGGAAGACCTACCGCGACTACCCGAACTACAAGAAGACATTCGAGCGGATGCGTCCCTTCTTCTGGCTGATGGCGAAAATGAATTTCATCCCCTGGAGCTTCTACTCCAAGTACACGAAAAAGGACTAGGCATGGGAGACAGCGGCCTTTACGGACAAAAGGGCGGAAGACCCGGGCGCCTGCGGATCTTCATCGGCTACCACGAGGTGGCGAAATTCTGCTCCTCCCTCGCCGCCGCCTTCAGGGCGCAGGGCCAGATGGCGCATTTCTGCGATCTCCTCCCGCACCCCTACTACAAGGTAGGCCGATTGACGCGGATCGAGCGCGACATGAGGCAATTCCTGACCGAGAAGCCAGGGGAGGGGAAGGAAGCCCGCGAAAGGTACAAGGCCCGGAAGAGGGACCTTCAGGCTCTCCTCTTCGAGGAGATGAAGGCGCGCTACGATGTGTTCCTCTTTGTCGATCGCTTCTCGCCCCTCGGGACCGACGAGCGCGCGGAACTCAGAAAGCTGGGCAAGCGCGTCATCTCCGTCTTCCTTGGAAGCGACTCGAGACCTCTCTACATGAACGGCGCGTTCTGGTCCATCCATGGCGACGACTACGGCAAGATGGCGTCAGCCGTGGAGAAACAGCGGGGCGAGGTGCGCCGCATAGAGGAAGGTTCGGATCTCGTCGTGTGCCATGCCCTCTCCGCGCATTTTCTCACCAGACCCTTCGCGCGCTTTTTCGCCATAGGGTTTCCCCAGAAGGTTCCCCTTGCGCTGCGGATCTGGCACGCGGCGGGAAGGAGGGCGGGAAACGGAACTGTCAGGATTCTCCACGCTCCCTCCAAGCCTGAATTCAAGGGCAGCGAGGAGATCGCCAGGGCTGTCGCCGAGCTTCGCGAAGAGGGTCTGCCCCTGGAACTGGTCCTCCTGACCGGCCAACCCAACGGCGAAGTACTCAGGGAGATCAGACGCTGCGATTTTGTCGTGGACGAAGCCTATTCCGACACGCCCCTCGCGGGCTTCGGGGTGGAGGCCGGACTGGCGGGCAGGCTGCCCGTCGTGGGCTCCTATGCCACCGAGCCTGATTTTCTGGGAGATCGCCTGCCCCCGTCGGTATTCGTCGAACCGGGAGGCATCAAGGAAGCGATCCGGGCTCTGGCGCTCGATCCGGAAAGGCGCAAGAAGGGAGGGAAGGCCACGCGGGCATTCCTCAGGAAGGAATGGAGTCCGCGGCAGGTCGCGTCCCGCTACCTCCGTCTCTTCGCGGGCGAGGGCGACCCTTCCTGGTTTTCCTCCCCCGGCGACATCTCCTATCTCCGCGGCTGGGGAATCCCCGAGAACAAGCTCAGACGCAGGTTGAATGCCCTGATCGGCGGGAGCCTGGGTGCCGCTGTCCTCCGGCTCGAGGACAAACCCGGGCTCGAAAAGGCTTTCCTCGAATTTTCCGTCGCGCCGAGCGCAGACGAAAATGCCGGGCGTGCTATATAATGACCGTGCCGAAAAGAATATTAGCATCGAAGGAGACGGACGAATGCAGAAAGTTGCCCTGATCGGCTGTGGCCGCATCAGCCACAAGCATATCGAAGGATTCGTGAAGAATGCCGACAGGATGCGTCTGGCGGCGACCTGCGATCCCAGGACGGATCGGGCCGGCGCCAAGGCCGCCGAATATTGCGAGGCCATGTCGACGACAGGCGACGTTCCGTCGACCTACGCCGACTATGGGAAGATGCTGGCCGAGGTAAGGCCGGACATCGTCACCATCGCGACCGAATCAGGATACCATGCCCGGATAGCGATCGAATGCCTGGAAGCCGGGTCGCATGTCATATGCGAAAAACCCCTGGCCCTGTCGATCAGGGATGCCGATGCCATGATCGCCGCCGCGAAGAAAGCCGACCGCAAGCTCGCCCTCTGCTTCCAGAACCGATTCAACGCGCCCGTACAGAGGACCCGCAGGGCCCTGGAAGCCGGCAGGTTCGGAAAGATCCTGCACGGCATGATCCAGGTCAGGTGGAACCGCAACGAGAGCTATTACTCCCAGGCGCCCTGTAGGGGAACCTGGGCTCTGGACGGCGGAACGTTCATGAATCAGTGCACCCACGGGATAGACCTGC
>CAZRYP010000133.1:0-6857 GCA_964604295.1 uncultured Treponemataceae bacterium | reverse complement strand
CCTCGCCGTCGGCACGCGGTAGGTCCACCAGGTGTAGTGCCCGGGATCGGGACAGAGGCGGCGGAAGGTGTCGATATAGCCCGCGCCAGTGTAGGTATCCATCCACGCGCGCTCCTCGGGCAGATATCCGGGATTGCCCACGTTCTGCTCGGGTCTCGCCAGATCGATGGGCCTATGGGCGATATTGTAGTCGCCCGCGACCACGACGTGGCGGCCCTTGGCGCGCAGCCCATCGCAGAGCGAGAGAATGGCCCCGCAAAAGCGGAGCTTGTAGCCGATTCTCGCGCCCGCGTCCTGGCTGTTGGGAAAATAGGCCGAGACGAGGACGAAATCGTCGTAGTCGGCCACGACGGTGCGTCCCTCGTCGTCGAACTCCGGGATTCCGAGGGCGGACACGGAGCTGGCTTCTCTCCTGGAGAAAATGGCCGTGCCCGAATAGCCTCTCCGCGCGGCGCTGGACCAGTATGCGACGTAGGGCTTGCCGTCCCGCCCAACCGGATTCCTCAGCTCCCCCGGCAGCTGCTCGGGATGGGCTTTGGTCTCCTGGAGACAGACGAAATCCGCGTCCTCCCGCGCGAGCCAGTCGGAAAAGCCCTTACCCGAGCAGGCCCTGATGCCGTTCACGTTCCAGGACAGAAGTTTCTTCATGCCGATTCCTTCGTCTCAGGTTCCCAGAATGGAGTCGATGAGTCCCTTGAGGGCGGGGTCGATGGGTGGGGGAGAGCCGGCGTTTTCCACGTCTATCTGGAACACTCCGTCCCTGAATACGATCGGACCCTGGTCCTCGGGGAGAGGCAGTTCCTCGTCCTCCGCCGAGAGTTCCCTCAGCGCATGGACAAAGCTGTCCCTCGAAGTCCTTTTTGCCGGACTGAAGCGGAGGGAGGCTCTCGTCTCTCTAAGCGCCGGCGCTATATATCGCCGTGTTCCAGGGGAAAAGGCCTCCTGGAGGATTTCTCTTTCGGATCTCATGACTATGGCTGACAGGATATCCCGAAATTCCGGGGAGCGCCATACCCTTCGATCCCCGATCGGTGCTAGAGTGGAGTGGTGAAAAGCGACAGCCTGACTGGAAGAAAATGGATACGGGGGAACCGGCCGAAGTATTCCGCCGCGTTTCCGGCCTTCCTCATTTTCATCTTCGTCGGACTCACGCCCGCAGGAAGCCAGGCCGTCTCATCCCTTTCCAGGGTGGAGCACATCCGCACCGGGGCTTTCGATATCTACTACCCTCCCTCGCTCGCCGAGGAGGGGAAAAATCTGTCGACCTTCGCCGACGAGACACTCGCGGAACTCGAGGCGTTTTTCCACACCGAAGTTCCAGGCGCCAGGATCCCCGTCCTCCTCTCCGACTCAGAGCTGGACCTGAACGGCTATGCCACCCCCTATCCATCCAACAGAATCGTGATCTATCTCCGTGGGGCCGGAATCGGTGGACAGCTGGCTTCGTTCGCGGACGAACTGCGTTCCGTCTTCGTGCACGAACTCACCCACGCGGTCACGCTGAACATGCGCGGCACACTCTGGTCCTTCCTCTCGGCGGCCTTCGGCGACATGCTGGCGCCTGTCGCCTGGATAAGCCCCAACGCCTTTGTCGAGGGGACGGCTGTATGGGTGGAGAGCGGACAAGGGAGGGAGGGCGAAGCCGCGCCGGCTTGGAACGCGCTTCCCGGCACGGGCAGGCTCAACGACCCGGCCGCCCTCGAAACTGTGTACAGGGATATCATCCAGGGGAAAAGGCGGAGTCTCTGGGAAGTATCGGGGGTAGCCGATCATCCGGGCTCGGGAAACTTGCCCTATCTTTACGGCGCTCTCTTCTGCGAATTCATGGAGGAGCGATACGGAGCCGACAGCCTCCCCGCCCTGTGGCGTATGGCTTCCGGGGGCAACTTCGCCTCGGGCTTCGACGGCACCCTCGCGGCGAGGGGAGACCTGGAACGGCTCACCGGAGAGCCGCCGGCCGCGCTGTGGAACGCTTTCCTGGACTGGCTCGGGCGCCGGGCCGCCGCGGGAACGGGACGGAAGGACCTGGCGATCGTAACGGCGGCCGGATCGGAAGGATCCGCGGGCGCGGCCGGCGGCAGGATCGGCGCCTTCTGCGCCGACGGAGATAGGCTCAGCTATCTCGACCTGGAGAAAAAGGCTGTCTTCTCCATAGCCCTGGACGGGGCGTCGGCCGCGGGCAAGCCCCTGCGCCTCTTCGCCGCCGACGGCTACCTCGAAGACATGTGGTTTTCAGCCGACGGGACAGGACTGGAAATAGACTGGGTTCGCGCCGGGCCGAAGGGACGACTCGTTCCGGCCAGGTATTTCTATGACTTCGGGAAGGGAAAGCTGAGCCTCGTCGGTGACCGCGAGCTGGAAAGGGCGGGAGCCGCCATGGCCAACCTCCTGCCCGGCGCCCCTCCGCCCTTTCTCCACCAGAGCCGCCTCGATCCCGCCTCAGGATATCGTTTCGGCCTCGTCAGGATGGGTACCCGCTCGATGCCCGCGCGCGTTTCGCCCGAGGGGGGCATGGAAATACTCGCGAGTCCCCTCCTCTTCATCCGCTCACTCTCGCTGGAGGGCGGCTCCTCTCCCGCTTCGGCCGAAGCCCGCGGAAGGATCATCGCCTTGAGCTTCACCCTCCCCGGCGACCTGTCCCGGATCGCCCTCCTCGAGGAGATGGCCGGTGGCTGGAGCCTCCGCCTCCAGAGCCGCGCGCCCGAAGGCGGGGCCGGCTCTCCCGTCCTGGCGGGAAGGACAAAGCTCGTCTACAGGGCCGAGCTCGGCGAGGGCAGGCAGGAACTGCGCCAGGTCCAGGCAGCCGAGGCCGGATTCCAGGACCGGGAGGAGGGCGCCGCCGCCTCCTGGCTCCCCCTCGAGGAAATGAGGTCGGCACTGTCGTCGGGCGCCGGGCCAGAGGAGACAGAGAGCGTCGGGGCGGCCCTGGCCGCGATGAAGCCGGTCCTCTTTCCGCGCCTTTTTGCCGCGAGCCGCTATCCCTACTTGGAAGAGGAATCGGCGGGGCTGATCATAGTGGGATCGGACCTCACCGAGCGTCTCGCATGGCAGGCCTCGGCCGGCTGGAATTTCGCCGCGGCCCTGCCTGAAGCCTCCATCCTGATGGGCCTTACCGTGGACAGGCACTATCTTTCATGCCTCCTCTCCGACACGGCCGACGCCGGCACGGGGACGGTGTCGCCCACGCGCATCGTCGGAGCTGGTTTGGGCCACAGCTGGAACCTTGCCCTCCTCCCTCTGCACAAGCGGCTGAGAAGTTCGGCGTCGGTCCAATTCGCCGGACTCAAGACCGACTACTCCCTCGCCGGATACCCCTCCCTGGACTTCGACTACGTATCGGTCGGAGGCTCGCTCCGCCTGCGTTACTCGACGATGAATTCCCTTCCCTTCTCTCCCTTCGACACACAGGGTATCGCCCTGTCGGGAGGGCTGGACTATGAGCTCCTGCCCCACGAGAGTTCGGCGTTTTCCTTCTCCGGGTCCTTGAGCCTCGCCCTTCCCCGCCCCACCGCGATCCTTTCCCTCTATGGAGCCATTTCCCCCCCCGGGGACCTGCGCTTCCATCCATCCGGACGTTACTTTTCGGCGGAAGGAGGGAACAACCCTTCGGCCATCGCGGCTCCCTATCCCGAATTCAGGGAGTATCGCGCCATGGGAACCGGTTCCACCTGGTATGGTTTCGCGGAACTGGAACCCCGCCTCGCGACGCTGGAGCTCTGGAAAACCCTGGGACCGGTGAGGATGCCCTGGCTGCCCTCCTGGACGCTCAGGAGGGTATCCCTGTGGGGAGGCATGCGGGCCGCCGCCCTCGAGCGCGATAATCTCCTGGCGCTTCCATATTCCGCCTTCGCGAGGCTGGAATTCGACGCTGCCCTCCTCGCGGGTCTTGCCGCGGAAGGACATATCGCGCTACACATTGAAGCCGCCTGGGCCTTTGTCCCCTCCCTCGCGGCGGGGCAGGTCCTGCACATGGATTTAGGTTTTGGAGTGACGCTCTGATGTCCACACAGCACAAAGCCCGCGTCGAGGCGGGCAGCCGCATGACGCAGCGGACCTGCGACGATCTCAGGCTCGCCATAGAGTCGGCCGGAGGCAACGAAGTGTTCGCCATCGGCCTCCTTGACGAAGCCGGCCTCGTCTGCGAGGTCGAGATCGTCGCGCGCGGCACATCCGACGCCGTACCGGCACTCGGACCATACTTTGAGAAGGGGTCGGTCCTCATCCACAATCATCCTTCCGGAATGCTTCAGCCGTCGGAAGCCGACGTCGCCATCGCCGCCGAGGCGGGGACCTACGGCGTCGGCAGCTATATCGTCGACAATGCCGTCTCCGAAGCCTTTATCGTGGCGGAACCGGCCCGCCGCAGGTCCTTCAGGATGCTGGACGAGGAAGGCCTGGCGGGAGCCCTGGACAGGGGAGGCAAGCTTTCCCAGAAGATGAGCGCCTTCGAGCCTCGCGCGTCCCAGATAACCATGACTTCCGACGTGGCCTCGGTCTTCAACCAGGGAGGCATCCTGGCCGCGGAGGCGGGCACGGGAGTCGGGAAATCCTTCGCTTACCTCGTGCCCGCCATGGCCTGGGCCCAGGGCAACGAGGATAGGGTCGTGATATCGACGGCGACCATCAACCTCCAGGACCAACTCTTCTCCAAGGATATTCCCCTGGTCTCTTCCATCTTCAGGAAGAAGCCGAAGACAGTCCTCGTCAAGGGCAGGTCCAACTATCTCTGCAAGCGCCGGCTCGGCGAAGCGATAGAGGAGGAAGGCCTCCTCCTCGAGGAAGACCATCCCATCAAGAGGATTCTCGCCTGGGACAACGCCGGCGGCTCGGGGGACAGGGCCGACCTGCCCTTCCGCATCGACGACCAGGCCTGGAACAAGGTCTGCTCCGAGGCCGACGCCTGCGTCTCCATCCGCTGTCCGAGCAGGGAGCGCTGCCACGTGATCGCGGTGAGGAAGAACGCCGCGGACGCCCAGATCATCGTGGTCAACCACCATCTCCTCTTCGCCGACGTTTCCTCGCGGCAGAGGGGCTCGGGGCTCGAGCAGACGTCCATTCTCCCGGCCTATTCCTCCCTCATACTGGATGAGGCCCACGCCATAGAATCCAGCGCCACCAGTCTCTTCACCGAGTCGTTCACGCGCTTTTCCGTGCTCAAGAAGCTCTCCCGGCTCTGGAGGAAGAACAGGACGGGACAATTCGGCGCTCTCGCCAAGCTCGCCGCCCTGGGCGGGACGGCCAAGTCCGCGCAGTCATCCTTCGACCCCGCCATGAAGGAGATCCAGGCGGCCATGTCCGACCTGGAGGCCGCCTCCATGAGGCTCCTCTCGAGCGAAACGACCCTCAGGCTCAAAGAGAGGAGCGCCGAGATCTCCGAATCGATCTGCGGACCGGCGGGAAGGCTCCAGCGCTCGCTTCTCGCGCTGACGAAGGGCATAGCCGACATGCTGGAAGGCCTCCCTGAATCCCGGGCACAGGATCCGGCCGCCTTCGAGACCAGGATAATAGCCAGAAGCCTCAACGAGCTGGCCGATCTCGCCGCCAGGCTCAAGGATTTCGACGCGAATCCCGATTCGATCTTCTGGCTGGAGAAGTCGCGCACATCCCAGAAGGATGTCTTCATCTCCTTCAACGCCACGCCCCTCGAGGTGGCCGCCATCCTCGAACGTTCTGTTTTCGAGAAAGTCAGGACTGTCATCTGCACTTCGGCCACCCTCTCGGTGGGCGGCTCCTTCGACTTCTGGATGAAGAGGGTGGGAATCTCCAGGCAGAGGGAAGACGTGGAGACGAAAAACTACCCCTCACCCTTCCCCTTCTCTTCGAACGCCCTCCTGGCCGTGGACTCGGGCGCGCCCAATCCGCAGAAGGCCAAGGACTCCTTCAAGCATTACGTGGGGGAGGCTGTCGTCCGGCTCCTCGTCGCCTCGCGGGGCAGGGCCCTCGTCCTGTTCACGAGCTATGACATTCTCTCCGCCACCTTCGACAAGGCGAGGCCCATCATGGAGAAGGCGGGGATCAGCTGCCTGAGACAGGGCATGGATGACCGATCCAGGCTCCTCACCATGTTCCGGAACGATATCTCGAGTGTCCTCTTCGCCACCGACTCCTTCTGGGAAGGCGTCGACGCGCCGGGGGAGACCCTCTCTATGGTCGTCATCACCAAGCTGCCCTTCAAGGTGCCCAACGATCCCATCCAGCAGGCGCGGGCCGAGGCCGTGGAAAAGCGCGGCGGGAATTCCTTCATGGAGATCAGCGTCCCCGAGGCCATCATCAAGTTCAAGCAGGGATTCGGCAGGCTCATACGCCACTCCGAGGACAGGGGCGTGGCGGTCGTGCTGGACCAGCGCCTCGCGACGGCGAGATACGGGGGACTCTTCATCGAAAGCCTCCCGAAATGCAGGCTCGTCTCGGACAACCTGGATGCGATCGAGAAGGAAGTGACTCGTTTCCTGGACGACTGAAGCGGCGCTTTCCCGTGCGTCGCTTTCTTGTACGGCACTTTCTTGTTGCCCCGGCCCCGGCGCGCTGGTACAATGCCTTGCGAGGAAAGAGATGAATGGAAACGCCGGACCCGTATTCAGGCTCGTCAACACGATACGCAACTACGCCTGGGGCAGCTACGACGGGCTTGCCCGATTCGCGGGCATCGAACAGGAACCCGGCAAGCCATCGGCGGAATGCTGGATGGGCTCCCACCCCGATGCCCCATCCTCCCTTCTCATCCCCGGCGGAGAAAGGCTCTCCCTCCAGAAATTTATCAGGGAATACCCCATCAGGACACTGGGAGAGGAGGTCTTTTCGGAATTCGGCGACCTTCCCTTCCTCTTCAAGGTTCTTTCCGCGTCCATGCCTCTTTC
>CAZRYP010000132.1:0-6865 GCA_964604295.1 uncultured Treponemataceae bacterium | reverse complement strand
AGGCTTTCGCGTGCTCCAGCTGGTACACTTCCCAGCCCACCGCCGCCACCATCTCATCCACCCGTTCCTGGGACCAGAATTCTATCTTCTCCTGGGCGGCTCGTGCCCTTTCCACAAGGTTCTTGATTTCGTCGGACATTGCCTTCTCCTAGACCGAGCCGGGCTTTTCGGGGCTGGCGAGCTTTTCGGGGCTGAGCGTCCTGTAGTAGCTGCCGCAGAGATGCTTGGGATTGATCGCCTCGCGCACCTTGTACTGGTAGGCGGTGACGAGGGGCTGGGCCAGCTTTATATACATCGCGTCATGCTCTTCCTGCGTGAAGCCGTAGCCGTCGGGCCGCCTGAGATCCTGGTTCCAGTGTCCCATGTCGACGCCGAGCTTCTTTTCCGTCATCCAGCGCTGGGTGTCGTTGAAGAAATCCGCCGTGCCCTTGATGGATGCCTTGTCGTAGGCGTCGAAGTTCACGAAGAACTCCCAGCCCGTCACGCCGCCGCCGCCGATGATGCAGACCGATCCCATGTCGGAGTCGCCGCCGGTGGCCGCGATGCAGGTCTTTTCCACTTCCCACTTTCGCTTGAGGGCCGAGGCTTCCTCCATGAGCTTCGAGCTCACGAAGAGGTTGCCCGAGAGGCCGAAGTTGCCTTCGTATGCCCCGCACATCACGTAGTTGAGATTCTTGTGTCCCAGCCTGATGAGGTAGAGGAGGACGTAGTCCATCATCTCCTTGTCCATCATGAAGGCGTTCTTCCATCCGCCCGAAAGTTCGAGCACCTTGTCGAGAGCGGCTTCCTTGTACTCCATGTCCCGCTTCGAGGTTCCCGCGAGGATCACCTGAATCTCGATCTTCATATCCTCGTTGACCTTCTGGAGTTCGGGGTCGGCGAGGAGTTCGGGCAGATCGCCCAGCTGCTTGTCGGGATCGGTGATGATCTTGAGCATGGCCGTCTTCAGGTTCCGGCCGAACATGTTGAACTGCCGGTGGCCGAGGAAGAGGATGTCGTTCTCGTGGATGAGGGCGATAGCCGTGGCGTAGTCGTCCCAGGTCTTGAAGCAGATGGTGTAGGCCTTGAAGTTGTCGGGGAGATCGGCCTTGTAGGCGGGAATCGTGCCTCTGCTCGGAAGGGAGGTGGGGCCCGGCCAGGGGTGGAGACGGATTGCCATCCTGGTGCAGACGCCCAGGGAGCCCGTGCTGCCCTGGAAACCGCGCAGGATTCCGCGCGTGCTCGGGCCGGGGCCTTCGCCGCAGAACCAGCCGGAGCCTGAGCCGAGGGAACCTGTCCTCAGCACTTCGCCGTCGGGAAGAACCCACTCGGCGCCGAGCATGTTCTCGCTGGCGCAGCCCATGGAGATGGAGGTCGGGCCGAAGCCCACCCAGCCGGCCGTGCTCGCGAGGGGAGAGGAGGAGCATCCGACGCCGGGGACGTTGAGGGTGAGGCCGACCTTCATCGCCTCGGCCTGGACCACGGCGCCTATGGCGTAAGGTTCGACGACGGCGAACATGTTCCTGTCGTCGATCTCGATCTTCCTCATCCTCCGCATGTCGAGCTGGATGGCGTAGTCGGAGTCGATGAAGCCCATCGCCGACCAGAAGGTGGAGGAAGCCTTGAACTTGATGTTGTACTTGTTGCAGAGGCGCACGATCTTCTGGACCTCGGCCGTCGTTCCCGGCAGGAGGACTGCCTGGGGGAGGGGCGTCTTGTGGTCGTAGGGGCCGTAGTGCGCCGAAGACTGCGAGGCGATACAGCGGTAGGTTTCGAGCACTCCCTTGTCCCGGGAGATGTTCCTGGCGCCGACTATGGTTTCAAGCGCCTCGAATATTTCTTTTGAAAGAGCCATTTGCATCCTTCCTTACAGGGCCATTTCGACGAGCTCGACGATGTCGAGCACTTCTATCGTCCTTCCGTTCTCATCCTTGGTGCCGCGGAAGTTCGATTCGCACCAGGGGCAGGCCGTCACGAGGGCGCCGGCGCCGGTCGAGTTCGCCTCAGTGACGCGCTCGGCCGCCGTCCACGAGGAAAATTCAGGATTCGTTTCGTTGCAGACGCTACCCGCTCCGCATCACCAGGAATATTCCCTGATCCTCTCCATCTCCACGAGCTCGACGCCGGGAATGCTTCCGATGACGTCGCGTGGGGCGTCGTAGATGCCGTAGGCGCCGTTGAAGCGGGGCCTGCGCGGTTCCCAGGTGTGGATCTGGTTGAAAATCTTCTTCTCTTTGCCTTCCCATGCGACGAAGGACTCGCCGAGGCGGCCGAGGTGGCAGGGATCGTGGTAGGTGACCTGCATGGGCACTTTCTTCGTGAAGGTGAGTTTCCCTTCCTTTATGAGCCTGTCGAGGTATTCCACCACATGGAGGACTTCAACCTTGAGCCCCAGCTTGGGATACTGGCGCTTGAAGGCGTGATAGCAGTCGGAGCAGGGGGTGACGATGATCTTCGCGCCGGAGGCTTCGATCGCCTTGATGTTGGCGGCCGCGCTCACCGCGAAGTCGTTCTGGAAGCCCATCTGGAGAGCCCTGCCCGCGCAGCACATGTCGGCGGCGCCGAGATATCCCAGGTCCACGCCGGCCTTCTTCAGGATGCGGACGGAAGCCTGAGCGTTCTTCGTGTATTTTTCGTCATAGCTGGACTTGCAGCCCGGGAAGAAGAGGACTTCCGCCTTTTCCTTCGTCAGGTCCTTGAGGCCGAGCCCTTCGGCCCAGGCGCCTCGCGCGGCCTTCTTCTTGCCCCTGATCATCGTCTTCTCCTTTTTGAGGGAGTCGATGATCTCGGCTTGGCCGGGCAGTAGCTTGCCCTGCTCGACCGCGTAGGCCTTGAGCTCGATGTTGTGGTCCAGGGGCTCGAGGTTGTACCTGGACACCTTGCATGCCACGTCGCAGGAGCCGCAGGAAGTGCAGGCGTGGATGATGTCCGTCGTCGCCGGGGACAGGTCCGCGTCCTTGGTGAGAAGCGCGAGGCCCAGCTCGAAGCGCCCGCGGGCCGAATAGGTATTGAAGTTCCCCCAGGAGATGCTGGGGCAGTTTTCGCCGTATCTCTGGCTCTTGACCTTGTCGAAGGGAATCCACTTGCAGCCCAGGCAGTTGCTGCAGCGTTCCTCCATCGGCCTGAAATCTTTCAGTGCCATATCACTCCCCCTGTAGACCGAGCTTGCCGGTGTTCATGATGTTGTTGGGATCGAAGATCCCCTTCATCCTCTGAAGGATCATCGTCGACTGCGCGTCCTTGTTGAGCTGGATGCGCGACCAGATGCCGTGCGGCCTGAGGTAGTAGGCCCCCATGCCCGCGAAAGTCTCGCTGGCCTTGACGAAAAGATTTTTCGCCCTGGCGGTTTCCGTGGCGCAGGCGCCGTCATAGGGAAGGATGAATTCGCAGTGGTACGAGGTGCCCATGTTCTGCGGATTCACATAGACGCCGAT
Organism: uncultured Treponemataceae bacterium; assembly: GCA_964604295.1. GTDB lineage: Bacteria > Spirochaetota > Spirochaetia > Treponematales > Rectinemataceae > CAZRYP01. The sequence continues at coordinate 3,452 of CAZRYP010000132.1, read as the reverse complement.
GTCGCCGAGGGGGTAGCCCGCCTCGGCCGCGAGTTCGTTCATCTTCGCGTTGAACTCGGGGAAGCGGTCGAGGGTCGTGGTGAAGAAGAGCTCGGCGAAGGCGCCCTTGCCCTTCTTCTTCCAGCCCGAGGCTTCGCCGGTCCCGGTGACCTTCGCGTAGACCTTGTCGCCCGACAGGCCGGGCAGGGAGGGCAGGAGCTTCAGGCCGAACTGCTGGGCGATGTCGGAGATATCCAGGGTCTGGGCCTGTGCGCGCTGCTCGGGAAGGATGTTCTGTCCGGATATGCCGACGAGAGCCACCCATGCCGGCATGTCTGCCATCCGCTTCGCCATGTCGGCGGAATCGTCGGCGACAAGGGCGGCCAGGGCCGCGCGGTTGACGATGAGCATCTCGTTGCCGAGGCGGAACTTGATGACGCGATAGACGAAGTCGATCAGGTCCTCGACCTTCGCGGCCGGCACCAGATGCATCGCGTGCACAGGCGACGCCGCCTCGCACTTGAGCGATGCCCAGGTCACGATGCCCATGCTTCCCTGTGATCCCGTGAGGAGGCGGTAGAAGTCAAGCATCATGGGGCCCGTGCCCGACACCTGCCATTTCTCGCTTTCCTGCTGCTTTTCTATATCGAGGGGGGCGCCGCCCGCCTCGCCCGTGTACATCCTGTTTCCGTCGCCCCAGATCACTTCGGTGCAGCGCAGGGGATCTATGAAGTTCCACTGGTGCAGGGCGTTGAGCCTCGGCTCCATGTCCAGGACGCTCGCGAGGACGGACTTGCCGGACTTGGGCGCGAGGGGCATGGAGAATTCCAGTCCTTCCTTCGCCAGGGCCGCGTTGAGTTCGCCGTAGGTGACGCCGGGTTCGACCACGGCCATCCTCTGCTGGCGGTTCACGCTGAGGATGCGCTTCATCCCGCTCATGTCGACGACGACTGCCTCGGGCACGGAAGGGACCGCGTCGCCCCTCTGGCCGGGTCCAGTCGAACTCACGGGCACGAGAGGCGTACCAGTCTCGTTCGCCAGCTTCACGATGCCCTGCACCTCGTCGGCGCTCTTTACCTTGACGACCAGGCGCGGCTTCATCGGAACGGCGAAACTTCCGTCCTTCGAGTACCGCTCCAGCGTGCTCGCGTCGTCGGCGACATTCTCCCTGCCGACAATTGCGGCCAGTCTCTCAACAAGGCCATCCATCTTGTACCCCCAATGTGGTGTTTTACAGACAGGAAACGGGCTTTTCCCCGGACTTCCTCATTTAGCCAATACCATTCACCGAACGCGTTCAGTGTAAAATAGGTTTTTTGTTTCTGTCAACCGGAAATTTTCGGGATGTCCGGAATATTTTGAGGAAGAGCCGGCCGACGAGGGGATGAATCGTCAAAAAAGCGGTTTTTTGACGCCGTACTGCATCTTTCCATACCATTCCGGGGATTCCGGTGCTAGGCTTTACCGCGTCGCGGGCCGGAGCATGGAGGGACAGAGCTGCCGGAGTAACTGTCGGAAAGTGAAATATTTTTCTTGACAAATCCGGGAAATGCAGGATCATAATACATAATTCGGTGAATGCGTTCTATGAAAGTAACAAGGAGGCAATCATGTCCAGGAGAACCACACGTTCCCACAGCCTGACAAGGCTCCTGGCGCTCGGACTTCTGCTCGTGGCGTTCGTCGCGCCCGCAATCTCCCAGGCCAAGGAAATCAAGCTCAGGTATTCGCTGCTCTGGCCCGCCAGCCATCCCATCACCAAGCTCTCGCAGGAATGGGGCAAGGATGTCGAAGCCGCCACGAACGGTAGAGTCAAAGTCACGACATTCCCGGGCAACACCCTCACCCCGCCCATGCAGGCATATGACGCCGTGGTGAAGGGCATCGCCGACATGGCCGGCTGCCTCCTCGCCTACGCCCCCGGAAGGCTGCCCCTGTCCGAAGTCCTGCAGCAGCCCCTGGGCTACCTGAACGGCTATCAGTCCTCGAAGCTCGCGAACGCCTACTACAAGAAATTCCAGCCCAAGGAATTCGACGACGTCAAGGTGATGTATCTCCACGGCGCAGCGCCCGGCTTCATCTTCACCAAGAAGGCCGTCAGCTCTATAAAGGAAGTGAAGGGCCTGAGGATCAAGGCCAACGCCGAGAACGCCGACATCGTCGTCAATCTCGGGGCGGCCCCCGTCACCATGCCGGTCAGCGATGCCTACGACTCCCTCCAGCGCGGCGTCATCGACGGGACCCTCTTCCCCCTCGAAGCCCTCCAGGGCTACAAGATCGGCGAAGTCGTCAAGACGGTCATCCAGGACTACGGGATTTCCTACATGACATCGATGTATGTGATCATGAACAAGGACAAGTGGAATTCCATCCTCCCCGAGGACCAGAAGGCGATCGAGAAGCTCAACGACGAGTACAACGAGAAGCAGGCCAAGCTCTGGGTCGAGCTGGACAACAATGCGAAAGCATATGCAGTGCAGAAAGGCGTGAAGTTCCTCGAGGTATCGAAGGAAGATCAGGCCGTCACCGTAGCCCTCATGAAGCCGATCCTGGACAAGTATGTCGCCCAGATGAAGGCCAAGGGACTTCCGGCCGAAGAAGCCCTGAAGTTCTGCCTTGACTTCATCAAGAACAATCCCTGATGATCGGGCGATCGGGCCGGGCTTTCCCGCCCGGCAGGGTCGCCTTCACGGTTGGGTGGAAATCACGCGAGGCGCGCCCGGGCTGCGAACCCGGGCGCGCCCATGAGCAGGCGGAGGAAAACAATGAAGCAGTTCACGGCTGTCGTGAGAAAGGTCGATACCGTTCTCTACGTCATGGCGGGCGCGATCCTGGCAGGCATGGTCCTGCTCACGCTCTGCGACGTCATCCTGAGGAATTTCGGCCATCCCATCACGGGATCCATGGAGATCATCATGTACGGCGGGGCGCTGGTCTTCGGTTTTTCCATTCCCTACGCCACCCTGCTCAAGGCCCAGGTCCAGGTCGATCTCGTCGTGGAGAAGCTGAAGCCGAAAGCCAAAAAAACCATCACGGTCGTCACGAGGATAATCGGCATCGCCCTCTTCCTCTTCGTCGCCTACAATTTCTTCGTGTACGGCTTCGATGTGATGAACACGGGCGAAACGACCTCGAGCTTCAAGATTCCCTACTACCCGATAGTATTCGCGCTCTCGTTGAGTTTTCTCTTCCAGAGCCTGACCCTCGTCTACGATCTCGTGGAAGTGCTTCGCGGCACTGACGAAGACGCCAAGGAAGGGACACTATGAGCACAGAAATACTCACCGGCCTCGTCGGCATCGTCGCCCTGCTCGTGCTTTTCCTCACCGGGCTGGAGATGGCCTACTGCATGGTCCTGGTCGGATTCTTCGGATTCACGGCCCTCATGTCCTTCATTCCCGCCTCGAACCTGGTGGTGAAGGAGTTCTTCGACGCGTTCACCACCTATTCCTACACGGTCATCCCGCTGTTCG
>CAZRYP010000131.1:0-6959 GCA_964604295.1 uncultured Treponemataceae bacterium | reverse complement strand
GGAGGCAGCATTCTGAGGACGGAAACCGCGGCCCTCTACGCGATCGCCGCGGTGAGGACAATCCTGATGGAAAGGTCGGCATGGACACTCTCGAAATAGCGGGCGTCGCCGTGGACGGCGTTCGTCTCGACTTTCCTTCCGAGAAGGAGATAGCAGCCCTGGCTTCGGCCTGGGACGACGACAGGAACCATCAGATATGCTTTCTCCGCCTGCCGGGCTTCAATGCGGCCCGCTCAACAAGCGAATATTCATCCATGATCGCGAGCGCCGACCTCGTCCTTCCGGTTTCCAGGACTCTGTCCGGCCTGGCTGCCCAGAGAAGCGGATCGGACAGGAATGGACGCTCCTGTGTCGTGATGCGGAACATCCCCATAGGACCCCGCCGGCGCGAATACCTCTCTTTTTTCGGTCGGCCCGAGCCTGATGAAAAGCCCTTTCACCCCTATCTTCCCCTGAAAACCCTTGCCCTCTGTCTCTCCGCCCTCGAACAGCGCAGGGGATCGCTCTTTCTCGTCGGAGGCTCGATGGCGACTCTTCAGAAGGCCGAGATGAACGTCAGGTCCACCTTTCCCGAACTAAGGGTAGTGGGCAGGGCGGCCGGCGATTATTCCGGGGAAGACGAAATGTCGATCATGCGCGCCCTGCAGAAATCCGCGCCCGACATTATCGTCGTCGGTTCCCTGGTAAAGGACGCGGAACTCTGGATTCCCCGCCACATGCGCTACACCCGTTCGGGCATTTATTTCTACGAAGCTCCCATCATCGAAGTCTTGGCGGGTAAGCGCTGACTTCCACGCGGCCCCGGCCAACACGAGAATACCGCCCTTAAAAGCCCAGCCTGCCCCGGTTCGCGGACCATGCGTAGACAATTGTCTACTCGCCTCTCCCGGAACGAGCCTATCGCGTTCTTTAATTTTCTTTAATAATGTTACCATGAACGCCATCGTCTACTGGGACATAGACAGCCTACGGATCCGGAAAGTCCTCGGCCAACTCGAGACGGGATTCGATGTGAGGCTGGCCGCGACCCTGGGCGAGTTCCAATCGATGGCTTCCGACAGCGCCCTCTGCGCCTTGATCGTCGGCGTTCCGAATTCGGGCGAGGAGGCTGTGGCGGGAATCCTGGCAAGCATTTCCCGCGATGCGGGCTGTCCTGTCTTCATCCTCGCCGGCACTCATGTCCCCCAAGGGTTCAATGATTCCGGAGGCAGGTTCCTCATCCTTGCCGGTGAGATACCCTCGCTTCGCCCCAGGATTCTTGCCGCGGCTGAGAACAGGAATTTCGCGGGGGACGGAATCGGCCGGATCTTCATCGGAAGAAGCAAGGCCATGGGGAACATCATCTCCCTCATAAGGAAATACGCGGAATCGAGGCATCCCGTCCTCATCCTCGGGGAAACCGGCTCCGGCAAGGAACTGGTAGCCGGCGCTCTCCATCGCTGCTCCTCGCGCAAGGACGATCCCTTCATCGCGCTCAACTGCTCCGCCCTTCCCGAAAACCTCGTGGAAAGCGAATTGTTCGGAGCCGAAAGGGGAGCCTTCACCGATGCGGTGCGGCGCAAAGGGGCGCTCGCAAGGGCGGCCGGAGGCACGCTCTTCCTCGACGAGATAGGATCCATGTCCATCACCATCCAGCCCAAGCTTCTTCGGGCTCTCGAAACGGGAGAGTATTGGAGACTCGGGGCGGAAAAATCAGAACGCTCCGATTTCCGGCTGGTGAGCGCCACGTGCGACAGCCTGGATATCCAGATGGAGACAGGACTCTTCAGGTCCGATCTTTTCTTCAGGATCTCCGATCTCCTCATCGCGGTTCCCCCGCTCAGGGATCGGATCGAGGATGTCAGGGATCTGGCCGAGCACTTCTGCCGCCAGTCGGGGAAGGGCTACTGCGAGCTTTCGGCCGAAGCCCTCGACAAGCTCATGGGCTACAGGTGGCCGGGCAATGTCAGGGAGCTGAAGTCGGTGATCAACCGGGGCTGCGCCAACGTGCAGAGGGGCATCATCGGCGCCGACGACATCGTGTTCATGTTCGGCCCCAGGGATGCTTGCGGGCAAGCGCGATCGTCTTGAGGAAAGTTTTCCGGAGATAGCCGACTTCCGCATCGCTTGCGCCCGAGCGCTCGCAGAGATCCCTGAGAAAGCGCCGGAGATAGGCATCCCCGCTCTGTCGGAAAAAACCCAATTCGGAAAGCGCCGCCACGATATCCTGGACGCCGGCGTCGACTTCCGCCCTGACGGCCGGCCCCCTCGCATCGGGCCGTACTCGCGCCGCGGCCTGTCCCGCGGCGAAAAACTCGTAGCAGGCGACTTGCACGGCCTGGGCGATGTTGAGGGAAGGGAAGGCTTCCGAGGAGGGAATGTGGACGGCCATGCTGCAGAGGCCCAGCTCTTCGTCCGTCAGTCCGTCCTTCTCGCTGCCGAACACGAGGGCGAGGGGGGCCGGGGGGCTGCCGCCCGTTTTCGCGGCGAAATCGCGCAGAGGCGCGGAAGACGCCTTCCTTTTTTCGCCCTTGCGCCTCGTGAAGCCCGCGGAAAGGGGGAATCCGGCCAGGCTCGATTCCAGAGTCGGAAAACGGGCGGCTTTCTCGAATACATCGCCGGCATGGACCGCCATCATCCTGACTTTTTCCTCGTCGAAGATGGGGCAGTCCGCCAGGATGAGCCTTTCGACGCCCATGGTCTTCATCGCCCTGCAGACCGAACCCACATTGCCCGATTCCCTCACCCTGCAGAGTATGATGGAAATGTTCGAGAGCGATCCTTCGGATCTGTCCATGCCATCCTCCCGCCCGCCCTTCATTGCCTTGCCCTTGTCCGGAGAGGCGTCATATAGTAATGCCATGGAACCGAGGAAACAAGACAGAGCCGGGGCTGACGGATTCATGGCGGGCGGGCGGCGCTCCATCCTGGGCGGACGGCGCGCGCTCGTCGTGGGCGGCTCGGGCGGGATCGGGCGGGCTGTCGCGATCGAGCTCGCCTCGCGCGGCGCTTCCCTTCTCATCCAGGGCAGGACTCCCGCGAAGGTGGACGAAGTCGTCCGCCTGGTCGTGGAGGGGGGCGGCCGAGCGCAGGGCCTTTCCTGCGACATAGACGACCCCGAACCCTTCCTCGAGGAACTCGGCGGGTACGGCATCTTCGACATTCTCGTCGTCGCCTTCGGCCCCTTCGTCAGGAAGTCCCTGGCTGCCCATACGCCTTCCGACTGGCGGAGGATGGCCCTCCTGGATCTCGCCCTTCCCGGGGCCCTGGCCAGCAGGTTCTTCCCCGCGATGTGCGACAGAGGATTCGGACGGATCCTCCTCCTGGGAGGAACGCGCACCGACGCGATACGAGGCTACACGACCAATGCGGCCTACGCGGCGGCCAAGACGGGCATGGGCGTCCTCGCCAAATCCATCGCCATAGAAGGAAGCGCGCACAACGTTGCCGCGGTGGCGGTCTGCCCGGGCCTGGTCAGGACGGAATATATCGGTTCCGACGAAGCGGATCCCCTGGTCCTCATGGCGCCCGGAGGCAGGTTGACCGAGCCCGCCGAAGTGGCTTCCATAGCCCTGGATCTCCTCGACGGGGACCCCTGCGTCGCTTCGGGCGCCGTCGTCTCCCTGGATTCGGGATTTTCGCCCTGAGGCGGGCGCGGGCCGGACAGGGCGATTTTTTGCGCCACGCTGACGCGGGACGGACATGGCGATTTTCCCGCGCCATGCTACCGCTGGCTGGACAGGGCGCGCACAGGTTTGACAAGAAAAGATAAGGACAGTACGATTGGTCCATGCCTTCAAGACTGCTCGCCCGCGCCCAACGCCCCGCCCCGGCCGATTCGTCCGGCCCGGGCGGCGAAACCCTCTTCGATCTGCTTCCCGAAATCCCCGACGCTCTCTGCTGTCATCCCAGGGGGAAGCTGGACGCCGGAAGGGTCGAGGCATTCAACGAAGAAATCCTGAAGGAAATGGGAGAGAACGCGAAGATCCTCTTCCTCGATTTTTCCCATGCCGACGATATCTCCTCGGCGGGAGTGGGGTTCCTCGTCGCCCTGCAGAAAAGGCTGAGGGCGCGGGGAGGAAACCTCATCCTCTACGGCCTGCGCCCCAAACAGCAGCGTTACATCGAGACCCTCGGTTTCCGGGATTTTTTTCCCATAGCCTTGGACCTGCGATATGCGGTTGAGTATATTCTTGGGATGAAGCGCGACACCTTCCCCGTTTCGGCCATATGTCCGGCCTGCGCCTCGCCCCTCGGGCTCGAAGCTCCGGGCAGGGGACGCTGCCGGGCCTGCATGGCCGTCATCACGGTCCTGCCGGACGGCTCGGTCGAGTTGGGATGAATGCCGGCGCCTGAGGCCGCGCGTCCGGAATGGGCGGGCTCCAGGATCCAAAAGGAGGAACGTGAATGCAAGGAGTATCCAAAGTCGAGGAATACCTCATCGATCTCGGTATTTCCTACCAGGAACTTTCGAAGGGCGCCTGGCTCATCGAGGATGAAGCCAAGGGTCTTCCGAAAATGGTCGTGAGCCATACCGACCCCATCGTGATTGTGCGCGCCGACGTCATGCCCGTACCGGAAAAGGGCCGCGAAAAGCTTTTCGCCACGCTGCTCCGATTCAACGGCAGCGATTTCCTCCACGGCGCCTACGCCCTCGACGGCGACGAGGTTGTCGCCCTCGATACGATCGAATACGAGACCATGGACAGGAATCAATTCAGGGCTTCCATCGAAGCGATGGCCTTCGCCTTGGGCCAGCATTACCCCCTGCTTTCGCAGTTCGCACCCAAGAAGGAGGAATAACAAATGGGAATCTTCGACAGGCTCAAGACGGTCATCTCCTCGAATATGAACGACATGATAGCCAAGGCTGAAAATCCCGAAAAGATGCTCAACCAGATGGTCCTGGACATGAACGAGCAGCTCATCGAATCCAAGAAAGCCGTGGCCATGGCCATCGCCGACGAGAAGCGCCTCGAACGGGAAGTGATCGAAAACAGGACCAAGGCCGAGGAATGGGAAAAGAAGGCCATGCTCGCGGTCCGCGCGGGCAGGGACGATCTCGCCAAGGAAGCCCTTCTGAGGAAGCAGGAGCATGAAGCCTATGTGGGGCAGCTGGGCACCCAGTGGCAGGCGCAGAAGGAATCCGTGGAAAAGCTCAAGGAATCCCTGCGCGGGCTTCAGACGAAGATCGAGGAAGCGTCGCGCAAGAAGAACATCCTCATAGCCAGGGCCAAGCGCGCCGAAGCCCAGGAAAAGATCAACAAGACGATGTCTTCCCTCCAGGGCAACAAGAGCGCGTTCGATACCTTCGACCGCATGGCGAAAAAGATAGACGAGCTGGAGGCAAGGACGGAAGCCCAGAAGGAGCTCGAGGATGTCTCGAGCGGGGCCAGCCTCGAAAAGCAGTTCGCGGCCCTGGAATCATCTCCGACGGCGGCCGACAGCCTCCTCGAGGATCTGAAGCGCAAGATGCTCACTTCCGACGCGGGCGCGGGCAACGGCCAGCAGAACGCTCCCTGAAGGCCCAGGCGGCCGGGATCGCGCCCTTGAGGCTTCTGCCCATGAAGGTTCTCCTCGTCGAACGGGGAGAGCCTTTTTCTTTGCCTCCCGACGAGGAGCGCGCCGAAAGCGGGACTTCCTCCCATTCCCCCTTCCTGGATATCGAAAGGATGAAAGGCCGGTTTTCCGGCATGGCGCCCTATTCATGGCATCATGATGCCTGTGTGCTTCCGGCCGCCCTGTACCTGGAAGCCGGAGCTCGGTCCATCCCTGTTCCGGCCATCGTATACGGAAGCGCCGGCATGGCCTTTCCCTGCTTCGAGGAAGGAGCCGCCGACTTCATGCGGGAAGACTGGACGATGCTGGAACTGGAAGCCAGACTCTACCGTCTGTGGCAGCCCAGGCTCGCCGCCGGGGACCGCACCTTCTCGCTGCGGGGCTTGACCCTGGTAAGGGAAGCCGATAGGGCCGGCCACCCCGTTTCCGCCCTCTGCCTGTCGCCTGCCGAAGCCGCCCTGCTACGATGTCTGCTCTCGGCTCCGGGGCGGATCGTCGGGCCGGAAACCCCCGCTCTGTCCTGTACCCGGACCCGCGCGGCCTCCAAGGCCAGGAGCATGCTGGTCTCGAGACTCAGGGCCAAGCTCTCCGGGCTCGAACCGGGACTGGGCGATCACATACAGGCCGCGAGGGGTTCGGGACACTTGTGGATAAGCAGCTGAAAAGCTGTGGAAATCCCCTGTGGAAAGCGTGGAATCCCTGTGCGGAGGTTGTGGATAAGCTGTGGATAAAAGGGGCTGTCTACTTGAACTTAGTAGACAGTCCCGACGTTCCCTGTCAGTGCTTCAGCAGTCTTCGCTTCTCTCTATGTGGGCTCCGAGCTTTCTGAGCCTCTCGGTGATTTTTTCGTAGCCCCGCTCTATCTGATAGACATTCTGGATCGTGCTCACGCCGTCGGCGCAGAGCGCGGCTATCACCATCGCCATGCCGGCGCGGACATCGGGAGAGACGAGGAGGGCGCCGGTGAGCCGCGCCGGCCCGGACACCACCGCACGGTGCGGGTCGCAGAGGACGATGCGCGCTCCCATCCCGATGAGCTTGTCCACGAAAAACATGCGAGATTCGAACATTTTCTCGTGGATGAGGGCGGTGCCTTCGGTCTGCGTCGCCACGACGGTCATGATGGAGGTGAGATCAGGGGGGAAGCCCGGCCAGGGCGCGTCGTCGATCTTGGGAATCTGACCCCCCAGGTCGGCCGTCACCTTCATGAGCTGATTGTTCGGCACATAGAGGCTGTCGCCCTTCACTTCCCAGGAAATGCCCAGCCTGCCGAAACCGACCTTCAGGGGCGGCAGATCGTCCTGGTCGATGCCTTCGATCGTGATTTCGCCCCTCGTGACCGCGGCGAGCCCTATGAAGGAACCGATCTCCATGTAGTCGGAGCCTATCCTGTAGTCGGTGCCCGTGAGCTTGGCCACTCC
>CAZRYP010000130.1:2418-6985 GCA_964604295.1 uncultured Treponemataceae bacterium | reverse complement strand
GAGGAAGGCCTGGATGCGCCTGGCTTCCGCGTATTCGGGCATGGTCGGCTTGATCGTGCGCAGGAGGGGATCGGCGAATACTTTCAGCACTCCCAGCTCGTAATCGAGGGCCGAGTTCAGCGCCGCGTCCGCGGAATTCTGGAAGGGGAAGATGTGGGCGCGTTCGCCGCGCTGCACCGATGGCCACATGGCGAGGGTCGCCCTCGCGCTGTGACCGCGGAAGTTGTGATCCCTCACCATGCGGCGGAGAAGCCTGTAATCCGTGGTGCTGATCCTGTTGTGGTCGTCCAGGTTCAGCTGGGTGAGGGCCGACACGTAGATCTTGAACTTGCTTTCGCGCGGAATCCTGGGCGTGAGGGCGTCGTTGAGTCCGTGGATGCCCTCAAGAATGAGGATCTCATGGCCGGAGAGCTTGATGCTCTGGCCCGTGCCTCTCCTCGCTCCGGCCTTGAAGTCGTAGGCGGGAAGCTCCACCTCATCGCCCGAAAAAAGCCGCAGGAGCAGCTCGTTGAGATAGGCGACATCCAGGGCTTCGAGGCATTCGAAGTCGGGCTTGCCCTCGTCGTCGAGAGGGGTCTTGGCACGGTCGATGAAGAAACTGTCCAGCTCGATGGGGATGGGTTCGAAGCCCAGGACCTTGAGCTGGATGGCGAGCTTCTTGGACGTCGTCGTCTTCCCCGAACTCGAGGGGCCGGCGATGAGGACGACTTTCACGGTATCCGCCTTCGAGGCCACGGCCTCGGCGAGGGCTGCGATCTTCTTGTTCTGGAGGGCCTCGGCGACCATGATGTATTCCTTGATCCTGCCCGAGGCGCTCAGGCGGTTGAGGACGCCGACCGAGCCGACGCCGAGAACCCGGCCTCTCTCTTTGTACTCCTCGGAGATCCGGTAGAGGAGGGGCACATCCTCGAAGGGTTCTATCACGCCCGCCTTGTCCTTGTGGGGATAGCGCAGGAGCATTCCCCCGTGATAGGGGATGAGTTCCCATATTCCGAGGACCCCCGTCGAACTCACGAGGGGGGCGATATGGAGGTCCCTGAAACCGGCGCATTCGTTCAGGGGAATCTGGGAATCGTTCAGGTTTTCCAGGAGTGCGAGGCTGTCGAGCTGGCCGCTCTTCCCGAAATAGTCGCAGGCTTTCTCCCAGGGCCATTTTTCCCTGAGTATCGGGATATCCCCTGCCACGAGATCGCCGATCTTCCCGGCCAGCTTCTTCACCTGGGCTTCCGTGAGAGGGATTTCATCGAAATAGTAGTGATAGAAGCCCGTGCCGATGGCCATCCCCGCGATCAGCCTCCTTCCGGGGAAAAGCTCCCTGGAAGCTATGGCGAGGAGGAAGCAGAGGGATCTCCTGTAGACAGCCGCCCCGGCGGCCGAATCGGCCAATACCGCGCGGATCCTGCAATCGCTCTCCAGCTCAGTGTCCAGGGACATCAGTTCGTTGTCGACAATGGCGGCCACCAGTGGCTGGTCCGTCTTGCCCGAGGAGGCAAGGACATCGAGAGCCCTGATCCCCGAAGGGTATGAGGATGTCTCTCCGGAATCATAAGTGACGGTGATCGTGGTCATGCTCGAACCTCTTTTCGGATGGCTTTTGCTTTCCCAGTATAGTCTTTTCCGCTTCGTTTCCATAGCTCCTTCGCACGTGGTATAAATCGGTTTAACACCCCGGTTTGACGACATGGCCGAAGAAGGGTACAATTGGGGATGAAGACGCATATGAGAGCCACCATCAAGGACATAGCCGCGCGGGCAGGCGTATCGAAAACCACCGTCTCCTTCGCGCTGAACAATCCCAAGCGCATATCGAAGGATACCTACGAGAAAATCATAGCCATAGTCGAGGAACTAGGCTATTTTCCCAATCCCGTCGCCAGGACCCTGACGACAAAGCGCCTGGGCGCTCTCGGTCTGCTTCTGCCCCAGCCCATCTCGGAAGTGATGAACAATCCCCATCTTTGCGAAGTTATAAGTGGCATCGGAGAGGAATGCGACAAACACGAAATATCCCTCACCATGCTCCCTCCCGTGCGGGGGAAGATCATAGAAGCGGCGAGGAGAGCCTTTGTGGACGCGATCGTGACCATAGGCGTCGGTCCCGAGCATGAGGTCATAGAATTCCTCAACAGGCATCGCGTGCCCTTCGTCACGATCGACAGCGAGGAAAGCGGGGTCGCGGTCAATATAGGCATACAGCACGAGCAGGCCGCCTACGACTTGATGCGATACATACTCTCCCTCGGCCATGACAGGATCGCCATTCTCTGTCTCAAGCCCGACGCGAAGAACCGGACCGAGAGGCCCCGTTCCGTGGTGCTGGAGAAAAGGCTGGAAGGCTTCTCCAAGGCCTTGCGGGAAGGCGGGCTCTCCCTGGACTCGGAACGGGTCAGGGTCCTCGAAGCCGAAGGATCCATCGAAGGGGGCCGGTCGGCGGGAAGGCTGCTCTTCGAGGCTCCGGATAGGCCCGATGTCGTGGTGGCGATGGCCGATATCGTCGCCCTCGGCGTCTATTCGGCGGCGGCTGAGCATGGGATAGGGATTCCCGACCAGCTCTCCGTCGCCGGCTTTGACGACATCGCGCTCAGCCGCTATGCCCAGCCCCCCCTCACGACGGTTCACCAACCGGCCAGGGAAAAGGGCCAGAAGGCGGCTTCCCTGGCCATCGCCATACTGGACGGCGGACAGCCGGAGCATTGCAATTTTTCCTATTCGCTGCAGATACGCGGTTCCACAAAGCATTCCCGATAGCAAGGAGCGACCAGTCATGGATCACAGCATTCCCGCGCGAAGAGAAGTGCCCCTGCGTCACACTTGGGACTTGTCCCGTCTTTTCACCTCGGACGAAGCCTGGGAGTTGGGCCTCCAGGAGCTTGCCGCGCTTCAGGCCGGCATCCCCGAACTAACGCGGAAGTTCTCGGCTTCGAAAGGCGAGTTATTGACCACCCTGGTCCGTTATTCTGAATATCTGCGCCTGGACGAAAGGCTGGCATACTATGCGGATCTCAGGGTCACCGAGGACGAGGGCGACAGCGGTTCGCGGGGGCGCTATTCGCGCTATGTGGGCATAGCCACTGACGGCCAGGCCGCGTGGGCATGGCTCAGCCCGGCCATACAGGCCCTTCCCGAAACCTTCTTGGATTCCTGCTTTTCCGATTCCGCCTTCGCCGACTATGCCGTCTACCTTAGGAAACTTATTCGCTTCAGGCCCCATATCCTCTCGGAGAAGGAAGAGAAGCTGCTGGCGCAGCAGGCCGAGACGAACCATATCGCCCAGGAAACCTTCGGCGTGCTCACCAACGTCGATCTGGATTTCGGGAGCCTGAGAACCGATGAGGGGCTTTTCCCGTTGAGCCAGTCGACCTTCGCTTCCTTCATGCGGAACCGGGACAGGAGCTTGCGCAAAAAAGCCTACATGAAATTCTACGGAGCCTTCGAAAGGCACAAGACGACTCTGGCCAGCCTCTACTCGGGTTCGGTCAAGCTCGACAAGTACCAGGCCCAGGCAAGGAACCACGCGAGCGCCCGAGCCCAGGCCCTCTTCCCCGACGCCGTTCCCGAATCGGTCTACGACAACCTCGTGGGCACCATCAACGACAATCTGCCAGTCCTCCATGAATACTACGATCTCAGGAGGAAGGCGCTCGGCCTCGAGGAGCTGCGCCACTACGATGTGTATGTTCCCTTCGTGAAGCAGGAGGAGAGCAGGCACGGTTATGAGGAAGCGGTGGACATCGTGACCGCCTCCCTTGCTCCACTGGGCGTGGAGTACGTGGATACCTTGAGGGCTGGCCTTCTCGGCAGATGGGTCGACCGTTACGAGAACAAGGGCAAGCGTTCAGGAGCCTTTTCGGCCGGAAGCTTTTCGGGCGAACCCTATATCCTCCTCAACTACAAGGAAGACGTGCTCAGGGACCTCTTCACCATGGCCCACGAGGGAGGGCATTCGATGCACTCCTGGTATTCGGCCCGAAGCAATCCCTTCATGTGCTATTCCTACACGATCTTCGAAGCCGAAGTGGCGAGCACCTTCAACGAGCAGCTCGTCTTCAAGTATCTCTACGAGAAGGCGAAATCCGACGGGGAGAGGGCTTCCCTGCTCTCCAACCGCATCGATGACACCTTGGCCACCCTCTTCAGGCAGACCATGTTCGCGGAATACGAGTCCGTGACCCACAGGATGGCCGAATCGGGCGAGGCCTTGACCGTGGATTCCCTCAGGAAGGAGTACAGGAAGCTTCTCGTGAAATACTTCGGTCCGCGCATGAAACTGGAAGCCGTGTCCGATCTCGAGGGGCTGCGCATCCCGCACTTCTACAACGCCTTCTATGTCTATAAATACGCGACGGGAGTTTCCGCCAGCATAGCCCTGTCGGAGCGGGTCCTCAACGGTGGCGAAGCCGAGAAGAAGGATTACTTCGCCTTCCTGAAGTCCGGGGGTTCCAGGTTCCCGATAGACGCGCTGAAGGTAGCCGGGGTGGACATGTCCTCCCCGGAAGCCATCAGGCTCGCGTGCGCCCGATTCGCCGATGACGTGAGGAAGCTGAAATCCGTGCTCAAGCTCTGAGGC
>CAZRYP010000130.1:0-2408 GCA_964604295.1 uncultured Treponemataceae bacterium | reverse complement strand
GCCACCGCGGCAGTCTCCGTCTTGAGGATTCGATCGCCCAGATAGCAGGCAGTGAATCCATTCGAGGCGAGCAGGTTCATCTCCCTCTCCGTCCAGCCACTCTCGCTGCCGATGGCCAGGGTCAGGGGAGGGACTATGTCCGTCAGCCCCGCTATCCTGGGAAGTCCGGGGTCGGGATGGAAAAGGATCCTGGTCCGGGCAGGGTTTACGGTTTCCGGGGCTTCTTCCAGTTCGGCGCATGCCCTGTCCGTCGACCAAAAGCTGCGGATTTCGGGCAGCCGGGGGTTCCCGGCCTGTTCCGCTCCCTCGATCAGGTGGCTCTCGAACGCCCCATTCCTGAAAATCGTGGATTCGGCATAGGACTTCTCTCCCAAATCCGAGAGGGCGAACCATATCTCGGCGACACCGAGGCTCGCCAGGTCCTTGAGTATCCGGCCCGCCTGAATGGGGCGGGGGAAACCCATGAGGAGGCGGATCGGCCTGAGCGCCGGGGCGGGGGACTCCGGTGTGTACGAGAACACGATGCCCTCGGCCGAGAGCGCGTCGATTCGCGCCTGTCCTGTCGTTCCGTCGGAACAGCCGGCGGCGAGAGTGTCGCCTCGCTTTTTCTTCAGGATGCGGAGGACATGCTGGAAGCGCCCATCGCTTTTCGCGATGGGCGCTCCGACTTCTTCCGCCTTCAGGTAGAGCATGTTCATCAGAGAGGATCGACCTCCGCCTCATAATCGACGCCGGGGACCTCGAATCCGTGGGCGCGCAGGAAGTCCGCCCTGAAGCCGTCGAGGTCGGCCAATTCGAACACGTTTCCCTCGTTTATCCTGGCGAGCCGCTGAGTGACTTCCTGCTGCACGGAAGCCCCCATCTCCAGGTCATCGAGACGGATCCTTCCATCGGCGTCGACCGGAACCTTCGGGTCCTCCCTCATGTAGAGCCTTTCCGGGAAAAGCCTCAGGGCCTGGTCGAGGCAGTCCTCGTGGATCCTGCGATCCTTCATCACCCTGAAGAGGGTGGAGACATAGAGGGGAATGATAGGAATAACGGCTGAAGCCCTCGTGACGACGGCCTTGTTGATGGAAACGAAGGCCCTCAACCCCGAACTCCCATGTTTCGCGCCGATCTCCCTTGCGTTTTTTTCGAGATTCTCCTTGGCGCGGCCTATGGTCCCGTCCCTGTAGATGGGCCAGGAGAGCGGCGGTCCTATGTAGGAATACGCTACCGTAAGCGCGCCGCTCCCCAGGACTCCGGCGGATGCGAGTGCGTCGAGCCAGAGGCTCCAGTCCTCGCCCCCCATGACCTTGACCGTCTCGGCGATTTCCTTTTCATCGGCCGGCTGGACATGGGCTTCGCTTATCTTTCCCGTGAAGACATCGGCGGTCTTTCCCGTATAGTCCCTGCCTATCGGCTTGATGACGGAGCGGTACATGACACCCGTATCGGGATCCACGCGGACGGGGCTGGCGAGGGAATAGATCACGAGATCGTAGGCGAAGCCTCCTTCGCGGGCCGCTTCCACGGCGAGTTCCTTGGCCTGGCGGGAAAAGGCGTCGATATTGAAGGTTTTGGAATACAGGCCGCGTTTCCGGGCTTCATCGTCGAAGGCCCTGTTCGCGTACCAGCCCGGCGATGCTGTCTTCGCGGCCGAGGGCTCCTTCTCGAAGGAGAAGCCCACGGTGGACGCGCCATACGCGAAACCTGCCACGATTCTGGAGGCGAGGCCGTAGCCGGTGGAACAGCCTATCACCAGCACATGCTTCGGAAGTCTTCCGGCCGCCGACCTGTTCGCGTCGATTTTGGCCTTCAGCGCCGCGGTCCTGTCGATCTGGAGGATGACTTCCTTTTCGCAGCCCTGGGGATGGGCGTTCAGGAATATGTTGTTTCTGACCATGGGCGATATTTTCATTCAGGTACTCCCGATGCCATGGCGATCCATTCGGCTTCGACCGCGATCTCGCCCTTCACCTTTCCCACGCCCTTCTGGTACAGGACAAGGTCGCTGGACTTGACGTTCACGATTTCCATGTCCAGCCTGTCCCCGGGACGGACCTGCCTCTTGAATGTGGCAGTCCGGATCTTCGCGAAGACGAACATGCTCGTCGGCTTGATGCCGAGGAGTTTGGCGCCCACGCCCCCGGCCTGGGCCATGGATTCCACGAGGAGCACGCCGGGCACGACGGGATAGGCGGGAAAATGTCCCCTGAAGAACCATTCGTCGGAGCCGAATTCCTTGGAACCGAGTATGGTCTGCCCTTCGATCCTGACGTCATCGACGAAAAGGAAGGGGCGGCGGTGAGGTAGATACTTCTCGATGTTTTCCATATTTCAAACCTTTCTTGAAACCCGTGCCCCAGGATCCTGCGGGCACGGCGCGCTTCGTAGACTATATAGCACCTGGTGCCGTCCTGCAAAGG
>CAZRYP010000129.1:0-7003 GCA_964604295.1 uncultured Treponemataceae bacterium | reverse complement strand
CCCGCCGTATCCCCTCCCCTCAGGTTCCTCAGAAGCCTCAACCTCGTGCGCTCGCGCCGGGACGGCAAGCAAGTGTTCTACACCCTGTCCGACGGCCATGTCACCGAATTGCTCAAGACAGCCATGAACCACTACATCGAGAAGCTTTAGGAAGGCCCCGGAATGACCAGATACCAGCTCAAGGGACTCGATTGCGCCAATTGCGCCAACAGGATAGAAACCGAACTCAGGAAGAACAAGGGCTTCGAGTTCGCCACGGTCAACTTCGTCACGAAGACGCTTTCCCTCGACGGCGGCGCGGAGGAGAAGGCCAGGAGCATCATCGACGAGATCGAGCCCTCGGTCGAACTCGTCCGCGACGATCCCGGCGCGGCGGTCGCCCCTGCCCCCTCCGCGGCCTGGCCCATCGCGCGCATCGCCGTGTCGGCCCTCATCCTCGCCGCCGACGCCGTCTTCGGGCGCCTGCTTCGCGAAACGCCCGGCGGTTTCGCCGAGTACGCCCTCCTCCTTCCCGCCTATGTTCTCGTCGGCTACCCCGTGCTGAGAAGCGCCTGGGCCGACCTCGTCCGCGGCAGGATCTTCAACGAAATGTTCCTGATGGCCATCGCGACCCTGGGCGCCCTGGCCATCGGCGAGCTGCCCGAGGCCGTAGGAGTCATGCTCTTCTATTCCATAGGCGAATATCTCCAGGAGAGGGCAGTCGCCAAGTCCCGTGGATCGATATCGCGGCTCATGGGTCTGCGCCCTGAATTCGCCCGGCTTATCTCGGGAGGGCAGGGGAGGATCGTCGGGCCGGCGGAAGTGGAGGTGGGAGACCTCGTCGAAGTGCGGCCCGGCGAGCGGATACCCCTGGACGGGGAGGTCATAGAGGGCGAATCCTTCGTCGATACCTCCTCCCTGACCGGCGAATCGGTGCCGAGCTCCGTCGCCGAGGGGGATTCCGTGAAGGCTGGCTATGTCAACGACTCGGGCCGGATCCTCGTCAGGGTAACCGCTCCCTTCGGCCAGTCCTCGGCCGCGCGTATCCTCGATCTCGTGGAAAACGCGGCGGCCCACAAAGCCCCGACGGAAAAGTTCATGACCAGGGTGGCCGCCGTCTATACGCCCTTCGTGGTGGTCTCCGCCGCCCTCCTGGCCTTCCTGCCTCCCCTCGTCATCCCCGGCGCCTCCTTCAGGGAATGGATCTACCGGGCACTCGTCCTCCTCGTCATATCCTGTCCCTGCGCCCTGGTGATCTCCATTCCCCTCGGCTATTTCGGGGGCGTGGGCAGCGCCTCGCGCCACAAGATCCTCGTCAAGGGCACGAACAGCCTGGACGCCCTCCTCAAGGTGGACAGCGTCGTCTTCGACAAGACGGGCACGCTGACAAAGGGGGTCTTCGAGGTCGTGGACGTCGTGCCCGCTAAGGGCTTTTCGCGCGGGCAAGTCCTGGACTTCGCCGCCGCCGCCGAGCGCTGGTCGCCGCACCCGATCGCGAAGGCGATACGGGATGCCGGCGGCGCGTCCGGGGAAGAGTCCGAGGCGGGGCCCGGCGACATCAGGGAAGTGAGGGGGAGGGGCGTGGTGGCCATGGTCGACGGGCACAGGGTGCTGGCCGGGAACGAGGGCTTCCTGAAGGCGGAGGGTGTGGCGATGGAGGCGGATGAGGCAGGCGCGGCCGGCGCGGCTGGCGCGCCGGCCGCGGGAACCCTCGTCTTCCTGGCCGTCGACGGGCTTTACGCGGGGCGCATACTCGTCGCCGACCGGCTCAAGGACGAAGCGGCCTCCACGGTCAGGGAACTGAGATCCCTCGGCGTGCGGCGCATCGTGATGCTCACGGGCGACAGGGAGGCGGCGGCCGCGGAAATCGCCGCGGCCGTGGGGGTCGACGAGTATTATTCAGGGCTCCTGCCCGAGGACAAGGTGGCCCGTCTCGAGGAATTGAAGGCATCGACTCCCCGCGGTAAAAAAGTCGTCTTCGTGGGGGACGGGATGAACGACGCCCCGGTCCTCATGCGTTCGGATCTGGGGATCGCGATGGGCGGCCTCGGCTCCGACGCCGCCATCGAAGCTTCCGACGCCGTCATCATGGATGACCGCATCGCGCGGATTCCCGTCGCCATGAGGATAGCGGCATTCACTCGGCGGATCGTCATGCAGAACGTGGCCTTCGCCCTGGGGGTGAAGGGAGTCTTCCTCCTTCTGGGCGCGGCAGGCCAGGCGAACATGTGGGAGGCCGTCATCGCCGATGTGGGCGTGGCCGTCCTCGCCGTCCTCAACTCCGTGCGCGCCGCGAGAGTCGAACTGGAATAAAACTTTACATCCCGCCCTCGCCGTCCTATAGTAGGATGACGACCCTGGAGTTCGCCGATTCGGGGGAGGAGGCTAAGATGAAAAAGAGTCTGGCCGCACTTGCGATGACCGGGATCCTGTGCATTGTTGCGACGATGCTCGTTTCCTGCCCGGGCTTCCTGTCGGGCGAAGCCGAAATTGCCTTCAAGGCGAGGCTTGTCGGCAGCGCAAGCAGTTCGCGGACCGCGAGCGTAGAAACCGACGTCAATCTCACGCCGGGAAACTACAAAATCGCCATGACCTACTTCTCTCTTTTCCAGGATGACGGGACGGAGGTCGTCCTCATCGATGCGACCGATGCTGACCCGGAAATCATCGACTTTTCAGGGAGCGCGCCAGGCACGCTCATCAGCCTCTTCGACGACCGCAGCATCGCGAAGGGGACCTATGCCGGCTACGCGATGCGGTTTCTCTATCTGGAGATGAGCTATGAAGCCGCCTTCCATGTGCCCTCCATCTCGACCGACGCGGCAGATCCCTACATCGATGAAGCCGCACCGACAGAGAAGACTTTCAGGCAGTACTTCAACGCCAACGGACCATTCTGGAAGCGGGATTTCATCGTGCTCAAACCGGACGGGGCATCCCCGCCCGAGGATGCCTGGTACTGGATGAGGCGCGAAGTGGACGCTACACACCTGGATTTCTTCATCGATTCATCCACGGCTCACCCTTCGGGCGGCGCGGGTCCGGACAACACGCTCGATCTCTTTGCCAATGATGAATTCTGGGGAGCAGAGGCGGACTACGACGATCCCGATGTCAGGATCACCATCGAATCGGGCGACACGACCGGAGGACTCAATGCCGTCATGGACGAATTCACGCTGAGGCTGGGAACGACTCTCCTTCTGGAAATCGACGTCAGCGATTCCATGAATTTCAAGGAGGATATTCCCGCCCTGCCTCCGGCCGGCGTGACCTTCAACGACGGTATCATGGATCTGGGACCTGCCCATGGCGCCGACCTGTACGGTGACAGAGGCTTCCACCCCTTCCTTCCGGTTATCCGCGTCCGCGAACTGGATTCCTAGCCGGTCTGGCTGTCGGCGCGTGCCTTAAGCAATGTCCTCAGATCCTCGATATCCTTGGGTATGTAGCGTCCCGCGAAGATGAAGAAGGCGAAGCATATCACCCATGACACCGTGCAGATGATGAGGATGGCGTTGCCCAGCGAGCTTCTGTCGGCGATCATGCCCGCCAGGAGCGGCGCCATGGCCGATCCGCCGAATTCGACGAAATTCTGGGCGGCATTGGTTGTGGCCCGTATCTCGGGTTCTGTGACGTCGTAGAAAGAGGACAAGACGTTGGGCGACGCCCAAGGGATGAAGAGGGCGGTGGCCGAAAGCATTATCCCGAAAGCCAGCCTGTCGCCCGCGGGGATCTTCATCGTCACCCAGAGAAGGACGCAGCCTATGGCGACTCCCGCCGCCCCTACGACAACGCGGCCCTTCAGGTTCTTCCTGAAAAGCCTGTCGCCCAGCATCCCTCCGAGAGGATAGCCCAGGGCCAGGACGAGGACGGCCGGCACCATGGTCAGGAGGGTCTGCGTATCGTCGTAGCCCCGCTCCGTCTTGAGATAATCGAAGATCCAGTAGGTGATGACATTCCACGGGAAGACGCCGATGAAGCCCTGGAGGAAGAGGATCACGAGGCTCTTCTTCCTGAAAAGCCCTCCCACCGTTTTCCAGCTGAATTT
Organism: uncultured Treponemataceae bacterium; assembly: GCA_964604295.1. Lineage (GTDB taxonomy): Bacteria > Spirochaetota > Spirochaetia > Treponematales > Rectinemataceae > CAZRYP01. The sequence continues at coordinate 2,973 of CAZRYP010000129.1, read as the reverse complement.
ATAGCGTTCGAGGTGACCGACCGTGGCGAGTTCGGGCTCGGCCGATCCGCGAGGCCTGTCCTTGACGAAGAAGAAGATGACGATCGAAAGAAGTATCCCTAGGGCTCCCGTGAGGAAGAACACATTTCTCCAGCCATAGGCTGCGCCGAAGGCGAGGGCGAGGATCATGCCGAGGAGATAGCCCAGAGGCTGCGCGACCTGGATGAATCCATAGATCTTCCCGCGCTTTTTCGGGGGATAGTAATCCGAGATGAGGCTGTAGAGACCGGGATAGCTCGAATCGTCGATTCCCGTTCCCGCGCGCGTGACGAGAAAGAGGGGGTAGGTGGGGACGATGGCGTTGAGCCAGGTGGTCGCGCCCCAGAGAAGGGAGGCGAGGGCCAGGAGCCTGGGACGCGAGAACTTGTCGTAGAGCCAGCCCCAGAGCGGATAGCAGACGGCTCCGACGACGAGGGCTCCCGTGCTCACCGCGCCCATCTGCGTGCGCGTGATGTCGAAGGTTTCCATGATCTGCGTCGTGAGGGGCCCGATGAGCAGCTTGTCGGCCTGATGCAGGAGCATGAATCCGAACATGATCCAGAAGGCTGTCCCGGCGCCCTTCGCGGGCTTCGTCCCGGCCATGGTATCGCGCATCGCATCTTCTCCTTACGCGCTAGCGTCGTCTTCTCAGGATCAGTTCGCAGCTGGCGGCCCCGGGGTCGGCGGCCAGGTCGATCCAGACCGGATCTCCGGGGTTCTCCGAACGCCTTTCGGCGGCGACGCAGCCCGAGGCTTCGAGGGAAAAGCCCTCGGGATACTGGATCCCGGGCACGAAGATTTCGGTGGGCTCCCTGATCGCCGGATCGGGTATGAAACGGAGATGGAAGTCGCCCGAGCGCATATCGAAGGACATATCGGAGATCCTCCCCGCCGTGGCGAAAGCATAGGGTCTGACGAAGCCCCGGAGTCCCCTGCCGCCCTTCGCGACCGACCGCGTTGTGCGATCCAGCTCGTCGAGGCAGAACACCGACAGGTCCTCGCCGTTCCACCCGTCCCCCCGCTCATGGCGATTGTCGGCGGTATAGTTCCAGATCGTCGCGTCGAGGAGATTCGCGTCGAGGGCGTCATAGTAAGCCGACAAGGCCTTTTCCTGCAGGCCGTAGTCTCCGGAGCGGAAGGACCTGCGGCCGTTCATGTCGAAGGGAAGGCCGAATTCGCCGACGAGGCTGGGCGCGCCTTCCATCTTTTCGCGGGAATGCGCGGCTATCCTGGAAAGGGCCTTCCTGAAATAGTCCCTTACGGCGCGGGGGCCCAGAACCGCTTTCCCCTCCTCCGTGTCGAAGGCGAGAAAGCCTGTCCAAAGCTTGAACGAGAGAGTGAAGGCGTCGTACCAGTGCGTCGAGTTGACGATGTTCGCCGGGTCGGCCGCGGTCCAGGAAGGAGCCTTCCCCTGGGGGCTTCCTTCGACGAAGATGGCGAAGCGCGAAGTCTCCCTGGAGGCGGCCCTGATTTCTGAAGCGAACCTGGAGACGAAGGGCTTGAGCCAGCGTTCGTTGAAAGCCCCTTCATCCGCGGCGAACCAGCCGGGCTTCCTGAGGACGGGGATATCGCCCTCGAGCTCCCAGACCCCGACGCGCCGCCACACGCAGACGGCGTCGGGCTTCCAGGCGCGGATTCCGGGGCTGCCCAGCCGCGCGCGTCCGACGACGCCCAAGCCCAGGCCCCTGATACCGAGCCTCTCCGTCTCCACCGGTATGCCTTCACCCGCGAGCATCGCCTCCCAGGGGCTCGGCGCGAGGCCGGGCACGGAAAAACCCTTCCGCCGGCCGCGCGCGTCCCCTATGCCGATGAATCCCTCCCCCGGTTCGTTGAGGCTATCGATGCCGATGACGTTGGGATACTTCGCGAGCCTCGAGGCGACTTCGCGCATCGCGGCGATGTAATGACCCTGAAGGAAGCTCTGTACGGGCTCCCCTTCGATCTGGATGTCCGGGGCGAAATCGTCGCCCGCGAAGAAGAGGGTGAACATCGTGGCGCAGGCCAGGCGGAGATGGTTCGAAAACCACTGCATGCGCGGATAGCCGGATCCCATCTCCTGATGGAGAAGGGCCGCTCCCGAAGCCTGGAAATTGCGCGGCTCGAAACCGCAGGATTCAAGGGTCCACAGGGGGGCCCCGTCCCCTCCCGACCACCTGCTCCACACATCCTGGTGGGGATCGATGAAGAGGGAGACATCGTGCCTCGCGGCGCTCTCGACGATCGTCTCGAGGTAATCCAGATAGGAGCTGTCGTAGATTCCGGGTCCGCCGTGCTCCACCGCCTCCCATGTCACGAGGAAGCGTTCGAAGCGCTGTCCCCAGCCTGCCAGGCGGGCGAAATGCTCGTCGCTTTCGGCGGCGGGGAAGGGTCTGCCCACGAAGGAAACGTCCTTTCCCTCGTAGAAGCCCTCCCTGATGTGAGTCCGCCCGTCGGGAGAGAAGGGGACCTTGCTGCTTCCCCCCAGGTTCACGCCGCGCAGGATGAGGCCGCGTCCGGCATCGTCGACAAATCGGTCGCCGCGTATTTCCATGAACGCTCTCCTTGTGGCCTTCCGTTTCGCGCTTGTCCCCGCGGGAGGGAAAAACCGTGCCTCGAGAGAAATCGCAATGAATTCGCCGCCTGCCGCCGCCCCTCGCTATTGTGCAACTGCTTCGCCGATCCCATAATGGACGGAAACGCGGGTACTCTTGTCCAGATATGAATTATCCTAACAATAGAGGAATCCTCCATCAAAAAGCAAGGCAATTCCATGGCTATCGGATTTCTGTCGGCCGCCATGTTTCTGGCGTTCACGGGCTGTTCCCTGGGGACGGCGGAATACGCGGTCTATTTTCACCCCAATGAGGGCTCGGGCTCGATGGACCGGCAGGCGGCCGGACCGGGAGAGACTCTCGTCCTGAGGGCCAACGCCTTCACCAGGACAGGATACGTCTTCGATGGATGGATGACTCTCGC
>CAZRYP010000128.1:0-7065 GCA_964604295.1 uncultured Treponemataceae bacterium | reverse complement strand
CATTTCCCGAAGCGTCCGTCCCTTATGTGGGTGGGAACCCAGGTCACTTTCTTGTTGCATCCCACCATGTGGGGCTTGATGGGATCGATCTTGACGAACCAGGAGCCCACGGCGCGGTAGATGAGGGGGCTGGAGCAGCGCCAGCAATGGGGATAGGCGTGGAGGATCTGCTCGCGCTTGACGAGCTTGCCCTCGGCCTTGAGCCTTTCGAGTATGGGCTTGTCGGCTTCCTTGACGAACATGCCCTTGTAGTCCGAGACTTCCTCGGTGAAGCGGCATTCTGCGTCGACGGGACAGACCGTGGGGATGCCCGTGCCCTTCAGCACCTGGTAGTCGTCTTCGCCGAAGCCGGGAGCCGTGTGGACGATGCCAGTTCCGTCCTCGGTGCTCACGTACTCCCCCAGGACCGTGACGAAGGCGCCCTGGCCGCGGAGATCGGCGAAATAGGGAAAGAGAGGCTCGTAGCGTATGCCGGCAAGCTCCGATCCCTTTTTCTTCCACGCTATTTCCAGCGTCCCGGTATCCTTGTAGTAGGCGTGGAGGCGCGATTCGGCGAGTATATAGCGTTCCTTTCCATCCACCCCGCAGACGTAATCGATCTCGGGTCCCAGGGCCAGGGCGAGGTTGGAGGGCAGGGTCCAGGGAGTCGTCGTCCAGGCCACGAGGTAGGTCGAGCCGTCAGAGACGTCGCCCAGGGAGGCGGGAGCCTCGGTCACCTTGAAACGGATCGTGATCGCGGGATCGTGCACGTCCTTGTATCCGCCCAGGGAAAGCTCGTGGGTCGAGAGTACGGTGGAGCAGCGCGGACAGTAGGGCAGGATGTAGTGGCCCTCATAGATGAGGCCCTTGTCCCACAGCTCCTTCATGATCCACCAGATGGATTCCATATAATCGGGATCCATGGTCTTGTAGTCGTTGTCGAAATCCACCCAACGTCCGAGGCGGGTGACGATGCTTCTCCATTCCTTCACGTAGCGCAGTACGGAGGAACGGCAAGCTTCGTTGAACTTCGCGATGCCGAACTTCTCTATGTCGGTCTTGGAGTTGAGCCCGAGTTCCCTTTCGATGAGGTTTTCCACGGGGAGGCCGTGGCAGTCCCAGCCGAAGCGGCGATCGACATGGAAGCCCTTCATGGTCTTGTAGCGCGGGATGATGTCCTTGATCGTACCGGGTACGAAATGGCCGAAGTGGGGCAGGCCGGTGGCGAAGGGGGGGCCGTCGTAGAAGACGTATTTGGGGCTTCCTTCCCGCTGGGAGATGGATTTCTTGAATGTATTATTCTCTTCCCAAAACCGGACTATTCCTTCTTCGAGCTGGGGAAAGCTGACCTTGGGGTCGACGTTTTCGTACACGAAGCGCCTCCTGGAAACGCGGCAAGTATGCCGGGGCAGTATGCCACAGAAGGCTTGCCCTGTTCCAGTGTCGCGAATCAGAAGTCGCTGCGCGCCGACAGGGAGAGTCTCCCGCTCCAGGGCTGGGAATCCGACCTGCTCGCCGCGACGCCCAGGCCCAGGCTGAGCCCTGCCAGCTCGCTTATCGAGAGGTTGATCCCTGTGGTCAGCGCTCCGGATTCTGGATAATAGAGCAGGGGAATCGAGAGGGCCGTCCATTCATCCAGAGGCAGGCTCCCGAGGGCGAACAGGCCATGGCCGGCGATGGAGTCGGGCGAAAAGAGGTATTCGCCGGCCAAGGTCGCGTCGCCGACCCTGGCCATCCCTCCGCCGAGAAGCGAATAGGAGAAGGACGAGGAGCCGTCCAGGGCCATAGTGAAGGCGGCTTCCCCGTAGGGCGAGAGAAGGGGAAGATCGAACGAGGTCTCGACCGAGGCGAGGAAGCTCAGGGGTTCGCCGCCCTTGGCTTCTCGCAGTCCTGCCGCCAGAGAGCAGGCGAGGGACTCGAAGGCTGTCGTGTAGGCCCGGGCTGCGATGGTTCCTCCCAGGCTAGCGTAGGGGTCCAGGACGACATCGACGCGGCTGGCCGCTCCCGCGAACCAGGTCGCCCTGGCCATGAGCTTCGAACGGCGGGCGGGCGTACCCGACTAATAGTCGAACTCCGCGAAGAAATCCGCCGGGCTGAAGGCCTTGCCGACTCCCCAGTTGGCGTAGGTCTTGCCCGTCTCGAACGCGAAGGAGCCCACATCCCAGCGCAGGGCGAGGTCGTCCAAGGCCAGAAGGAACATGGTGTCTGGCATCGCCGCGGAGGGGTCAAAGGGAGTGGAGAGAAGGACAGCGTCCGCTCCGGCGGGGTTGGCCAGGAGGGAAGCCCAGAGTCTGGAAGTCTCGGTGCCGAAAAGGGCGGAAAAATGGAAGGAAGCCCTCAGGGAGGCTGAATCGCGCCGGGCGTCAAGCACGAAGGCCAGAGTCGTGGCGGCGCCACCCTCGAGGGAGACTCCCCCGGAGAGCGGAGTCTCCGCCGAGGCGGACTGCAGGACATGGCCCCCGAATGCCAGTTCCTCAGCCGCCCCCGCTCCGCCGGCCGCGCCCAGCGCCGCGAGGACAGCGGCCAGGAGGAGAGCCTGGCCGCTCCGACGACCCCGGCGGCTCCGGCCCCAGGCGCTTCCCTCGGCCTTTCTCATTTCGTCAGGGCCTGCAGGCTGAACCTGGCCTCGTCGATCGGCGCGTCCAGCGCGAGGGAGGTCATCGACATCACGGTCCGTGAGTTTTTCTTCAGCGCGTCCGAAAACTCGACGATGGAGGGGAAGTGGCGCGCGCCGATTGTGGTGTAACCCAGGGTCCTGGAGACTTTGAGGAGCATGCCGCTCCTGGCGTAAAGCTCGGATCTCGCCACGATGAAGCGCTCGGCGTCAATCCAGAGTTTTCGCTTGGCGTAGGCTACATCCTTGCCCTTCGCGACGAGCTCGAGCACGTAGCAATCCCTCCCTTCGACGGCTTCCTTTCCCCCCACCGACGCGGTATAGAGGTTCTTCAGGTCGTCGGGCTCCATCGCGTCCTCGTATGAAAAATCCGAGCCCATCATCCCCTGGCGAAGCAGGGCGCCTGAAATCTTCACCGTATCCCGTTCCGAAGGGAAATACATCCAGAGGTTTTTGTCCAGCTTCAGCATCCTGACGCCCCTGTCCTCCGGATTCGTGAATTCGATGAAGGCCTTTCCGCTTCCGGAAGACCATGCCTTCATGGTTTTCGTCTTGGTGCGCGATCCCGACATGATCTCCATCTTTCCTTCGTAGTAAATGCTGGTATAGAGCTGGTTCGCGTCAACCCTGGCCAGGATTTCCGACGCGTCGGGGCCTTCCGCCCAGAGGGCGGACCCGGCCGCGGCGAAACAGGCCACGCAAACGAAAAACGACACTATCCTGAACGAACGATGACTCATTCTCACTCCTCCCGCGCCCCGCTTTGTTCGCGATGCGCACTATGCGCGATGCCCACTGCGTGCGCAGCGCTACGCCGATCTTATCGCGTCGACGGGAACCATCCTGGCCGCCCTCCTCGAGGGCAGGTACGAGATGGCCGCCGATACGGCCGTGCCCATCGCGATACCCAGGAAGATCGTTCCGGGCGTGACCGAGGGGTAGATCACATTGTCGAGAGGCCAGGAAAAACCCTTCATCGCGCTCGTCATGTCGAATCCCTTCCTCGCGAGGACCATGATGAATCCGACGCCCGCCAGCGTTCCACCCACCGACCCCGCCAGGCCCAGCATCGTTCCCTCGGCCAGGAAGAGGTTCAAGATGCGCCTTCGCGGCATGCCCATCGACATGAGGATGCCGATTTCGCGCTTGCGTTCCAGGATGACCATGGTCATGACGTTGGCGATGATGAAAGAGCCGAGGAGCGATACGATCAGGAAGATCCAGTAATAGACGAGACCCATCAGCTGGATCATCTTCGGATATTCGCCGATGGAGGTCCATGGAAGGACCGAAAGCGGAACCGGCCCGCTTCCGGCCGCGATCCCGCGGACGATGTCGGTCGTCGCCGCGACATCCCTCATCCCGGAGAGCGTGACGGAAATCTGCTGGGCTCCGTTTTCCATGCCCAGCAGGATCCTGGCGTCCTCCAGGCTCATCTGGAATACCATGCCGTCGAGGGAGTTGACGCCCGTCTTGAAGAGGCCCGATATCCTGAGTTTCCTGAAACCGAGGCCCCCGTCGGCCTTCTGGGTCACGACCTTGAGGATGTCGCCCACCTTGAGCCCCAGATCCCCGGCGAGGGCTTCGCCCACGATCGTCTCCCCGACTGCGCCCATGTAGGCGCCCCCGGGCAGGATTCGCGTGTCGAGCATGAGAAGCTTGCGTTCGACCTCAGGGTTCCCGGCGATCGCGAGAGCGTCCTTCGTCCCGGTTTCCGATGAGAGGAGGACGCCGAAGCGGATCCTCTCGGCGACGATCACGCCGGGATCCTTCGAGATCACCGCCGCCCTGATGGATTCGGCGAGGGCGGGCGAGTCTTCTATGAATTCGTCGACGGGCATGAATCGCGTGCGATCCCTGTAACCTTGCGTCGCGACATTGATATGGCCGGTTTCGTTCTTGATATAGTTCCTGACCATGGAATCCAGGAACCCGTTGGTGAATCCCTGGAGGACGATGACCATCAGTATGGAGAGAAAGACCGACGTCGCCGCAAGCGCGCTGCGCCGCCTGTTCCTGAGGAGGTTCCTGGCCGCGAAGGGTATGATTCTCATGCTTTGCCTCCCTTACACGAAATGCAGGGCATCGGTGACTTCCAGCTTGCCCGCCTTTTTTGCCGGTATCCTGGAGGATATCCAGGACGCGATGACGCCGAAGAGGAAGCCAGTCGCCATCGTGGATGGGTGCCATTCGCCGCGGAGGACTCCTCCCATGGGAATGGATCCCAGATCGAGACCCGAGAACAATTTATCGAAGGAAAACCCCCATTTCACCGACACCCAGACCAGGATGCTTCCGAGCAGCAGGCCGCCAGCGCTCCCTATTATGCCTATCATCATGCCCTCGAGGGAAAAGAGCCTCCGTATCTGAGCGGGAAGCATTCCGTAGGCGCGCAGGACCCCGATCTCCCTGATGCGGGAATAGACGCTCATAAGTACCGTATTCACGATGCCAACCCCGGCGATGAGGAGGACCACGAGGATGATGAGGGATGAGTACTTGGCCTTCATGTTGCGCATGGCCATGTAATCCTTGGCCGCGTCCGCGATGGGAATTGTCTTGACCCCGGGGAAGGCGGCTTCCACGGCAGCCCCCGCTTTCATGGAGTTGGCCAGTTCCAGGTCGAGAGTCCCGTATTTGGGAAGGGATACCGCGATAGTGGTCACGGGCAGATCCTCACCCAGGAGGCCGCGGGCCGCAGCGTAGCCGATGAAGGCCGAGCTCTGCGTGATCTCCTGCGCGGGCACGTCGAGGAGGCCGACTATACGGAACTCGTCGGCGTTCAGCGCGTCGTCCACGGCCCTCGCGGAAAGGACCAGCCAGTCGCCAACCCTGAGGCCGAGATCACTGGCCAATCCCTTCCCGATCAGTATCTCGTTCTCGGCCGGCTCCGGAGTCAGCCAGCTTCCTTCGCCGAGATGTTCGGCCAGCTTGAATACGTCTTTGTCCCGGAGGGGATCGATGGCCGTGCCGATCACAGGCAGGCTGTCGATCCTGTTGGAGGCATAGGCCACGAATGATGTCCGCGGCGTGGACGCGATGGCATCGGGAACCAGGCCGGGCAAGCGTTCCATGATGCCTTCGGGGGATTCGAGGCCGTAATCCAGGGGAAAGGCCCGTGAATCCTTCATGTATGCGGCCGTCATCACCTTCATGGAGGATTCGGTGTAGTCGACCATGGAATCGATCGTCATGCGGTCCATCCCCGCCAGTATGGAATCGAAGAATATGAACATCCCGATGCCGACAGTGAGGACGAGGGCGGTGATCAGCGTCCGCTTCCCGTGCCGCAGGACGTTCCTGAAGGCTATGGAAATCAGTACCCTCGTCATGTGGCCCTCCTCTCGTCCCCGGAGATCAGGCCGTCGTGGAGCTGAACCACCCGCAGCGCCTCATCCATGATCATTCTGTCATGGGTCGAGAAGATGAAGGTCGTGTGCAGGCTCTTGTTGATCGACTTCATGAGGCGGACGATCTCTTCGGCTGTATGGGAGTCAAGGTTGGCGGTCGGCTCGTCGGCGAGGACGACCACCGGATCCTTGACAAGGGCCCGGGCTATGGCGACGCGCTGCTCCTGCCCGCCCGACAGCTCGCGCGGGAACCTGCCAGCCTTGTCGGCGATGCCGACAGCGTCGAGGATCTCGAGGGCCTTTCTGCGCATCTGGTCCTTCTGGAGCTTGCCCGCGATGCTCAGGGGGATTTCGACATTCTCGACCACGGTGAGGACGGGTATGAGGTTGTACGACTGGAAGATGAAGGATACATGCTCCCTCCTGTATGCGGAGAGCTCCTTTTCGCCCAGCATCCGCAGTTCCTGGTCCCTGTACTTCATCGTTCCCGACGTCGGCCTGTCCAGGCAGCCGATTATATTGAGGAGGGTCGTCTTGCCCGAGCCGGAGGGCCCCACGATGGCGCAGAATTCCTCCTTGTCGATCTCGAGATCGATCCCGCCCAGGGCGGTGACTTCGATCTCGCCCTTCCTGTAGACTTTCGTGATGCCAGACAGCGAAAGAATGCCCATGTAGTCCTCCCTATTTCCTGCCGTTCCGCAGCAGTGAAAGCATCGATTGCATGTTGTCCAGGTAGCGTTCCAGTGCCAGCGCTCCCTCCGGGGCGAGGCTCAGGCCGGTGAAAGGCCTTTTCCCTATGAATGTCTTTCTGATGGAGATATACCCCGCCTCCTCCAGAGTCCCGAGCTGGACCGAAAGGTTGCCCGCCGTCATGTCCAGATCCTTCTTCATCTCGGGGAAGCCCACTTCGCTCTCCTGCGAGGAGGCGAGGTAGACCAGGATCTTGAGGCGCGCGCGTTCGTGGACGACCTTGTCGAAGTCCATCGTAGCGTCCTTCTGCCCTTTGTTCTTGGTCACCGAGCCTTCCCTTTCGCGACGGCGCGGACAAGGCCCGCGACGCCGAAGACGACAAAGACGGCCGCCGTCACGATCGCGGTCCACAGGAAGGGATCTGACTCGATG
>CAZRYP010000127.1:0-7115 GCA_964604295.1 uncultured Treponemataceae bacterium | reverse complement strand
CCAAGCCGATAGAGGGTGCGTAAACCCTCGACCCTCAGGATGAGAACGGGGTTCCCATGGATATCGTCGATTTTTTTGTAGGCGCCGACTTTCTCGCCCGAAAGCGGAATCACCGCTACCCCGTCTTTCACCAAGGCTTTTTTCGCCCTCTCGAATTCTTTCGAATCCGCAAAGCCCTCATCCGATCCCAGAAGCGCATAGCTGACAGGCAGCTGTATCATCTGGGAGATTTTCTCCAGCTCCTTCGCGTCGAGCGTTCGCGCGAATATCAATAGACCCGCCTCGGGACCTGTCCGATCGGATTTCAGGATGGGGCTGGTCACCACGAGGAAGGGGAGACCTTCCGCCGCCACCAGACCAGCGAGCGAGCCTTCCATATTTTCCGCCGTATCGGGTATGGCTTCGCTGACCGCTTTGAGAATTCCTGGCGGCACAGGGCTGAAGGCATCCAATGTTTCATCATACATCCCCGAATAGCGGAAAGTCCCCCCGGTATCGATGATCGCGATCAGATCGAGATTCAAGTTCGAGAAGGTATCGGACGTGAAATTGTCTTCGGCGAATGATGCATTCCGTCCCCGCGCGAAGTCATAGGTTTCATCCCAGAATGCCCAGTCGGAAACCGTCGAGGTCAGCGTACGCATTTCGAACTGGATCGTCGTCACGGCCCTTTCGATGTTTCTTTTCGCTTCCAGCATCTCGATGCGCTCGTTGCCCCTGATGAGAAATATGTTCGCCAGGATTATGAGCAATATCGCAAAGACGGAGACGGTCGCCCCGATCTGGATGAAGTTTCTTCTCTGAAGTCCCATTGTGCCTCTATTAAATTGAAGTATACACGATACGGAGCCATTTGCAAATTTCCATATATTTCAGGAAATCCGTCTCGCGGTCATGAAAAGTGATAATATAAAATTAAATCTATATAATTTTGTATATAGTAATTTATAGGAAGATGCGCTATAATGCGTCCGTAAAAATCAAATCTACTATTATATCGGGAGTTTCTTAATGAGCGATTCGAAGAAAATCCTTATCCTCGGCGGCGGCTACGGCGGCGTCTGGGCTGGGAAGATCCTGGAAAAGCACTTCAGGAAAGACGAGAACATCGAGATCACCCTGGTGGACATGCGCCCCTTCCACACTCTCATGACCGAGCTTCATGAGGTCGCGGGCTGGCGCACCGATCCGGAATCGGTGCAGGTGAGCTTCAAGAAGATCTTCGGGACAAAACGCATCAATGTCGTGCTGGACAAGATCCAGAAGGTGGATTTCGAAGCGAAGAAAGCCTTTGGAACCAAGGCCGATTACGCTTTCGACTACATAATCGTCGGCGTCGGCGCGGAGCCCGAATTCTTCGGCATCCCCGGAGTCCAGGAGAACAGCTTCTCCCTCTGGGCTTTCGAAGACGCGATGAAGATCCGCAACCACGTCGAGCACACATTCGCCGAGGCGGCCAAGGAACTGGATCCCGCCGCGCGCAGGAGAATGCTCACCTTCGTGGTGGCGGGCGCCGGCTTCACCGGCATCGAGATGATCGGCGAACTCCTCGAGTACCGCGATGTGATGTGCCGCAAGCACTTCATCGATCCCAAGGAAGTGCGGGTCGTCAACATAGAAGCCCTTCCCTCCATCCTCCCCATCCTCGAGGAACCCCTGCGTGCCAAGGCGGAGCGTTACCTGGCCAGGAAGGGCTGCGAAGTCCTCCTCGGACAGGCCATCGTCGGCGCCCAGCCCGGCAAGGTTCTCCTGAAGTCGGGCGACGTCGTCGAGACCGACACCTTCATCTGGACCTGCGGCGTCAAGGGCTCGAGCTTTGCCGGCTCCCTCCCCCTGCCCATGGGCAGGCGCAACCGCATCGAATGCGATGAAGGCATGCGCTCCACCAAGTATCCCAACGTCTATGTCGTCGGCGACAACGCCGGCCTCATGGTGAACGGCAAGCCGATGGCCCAGATCGTGGAATCGGCCCACTTCTCGGCCGAAGCCGCGGCCAAAAATATCATCGCCGACATCTCCGGCGGCGAACGCCACGTCTTCAAGCCCAACTACCACGGCTTCATGGTTTCCATCGGCGGCCGCTACGCGGGGGCCAACACGATGAACTGGAAGACTTCGGGCTTCATCGCCATGTTCTTCAAGCATTTCATAAACATGTTCTACCTGTTCAACATCGCCGGCATCAACCAGGTCTGGGAGTACTTCAAGCACGAGTTCCTCGACATGAGGAACCGCCGCTCCTTCATCGGCGAATTCATCTCCTATAAGGTGCGCGGCTACTGGCCCCTCCTCCTCCGGATGTGGCTCGGACTGATGTGGCTCTTCGAGGGCATCAACAAGATCGGGGAAGGCTGGCTCAATTTCGCCAAGGGCTCCAGCTCGAGCTGGATGTTCTCCCCCGGCGTCACACAGGCCGGAATCAAGGCGGCGGAAGTCACAAGCGCGGCCAGCGCGGCATGGGAAGGCGGGGCGGAAACCACGGCCACCACGATCGCAGAAGCCACCAGCGCGGCGAGCGCCGCATGGGAAGGCGGAGCCGAGACGGCCGTCGAGACCGTCGCCGACGCCACGACCAAGGCTTTCAAGGTTGTCTGGGATCTCGCGAAGCCCATCTTCGACCCTTCGTCCGGCATAGTCACCTGGTTCAGGACGACCTTCATGGACGGCATCTTCGCCTTCCTGCCCTTCAGCCTCTTCCAGATCATGATCGTCGCGATGGAGATGGCCATCGGCCTCGCCCTCTTCGGCGGCTGTTTCACATGGCTCGCCGCCGTGGCCAGCATCGGGATGTGCGTCATCTTCACGATGTCCGGAATGTTCGCCTGGAACCAGCTCTGGTTCATCTTCGCGGCCATCGTGATGATGGGCGGAGCCGGCAGGGCCTTCGGATGCGACTACTGGATCGTTCCCGTCGTCAAGCGCTGGTGGAACGGCACGCGCATCGCGCGCAAGTGGCATTTCTACGGCGACGATCCCACGAAATAGGCATCGTCCAGCGTTTCCCGACTTTCAGACATTGTTTCCGGACGTCCCGTGGAGTGCGAATTTCCGGGCGTCCGGATTTTTTTGACCGGCATCCGCAGCGTTTCGAGGCCACATGACTGATTTCTGGAAGGACAGTCCCCAGATGGGGGCAAAGCTCGCCGAGGTCGAGGCTATCCTGATCGACAGCCTCAGCGACCCCACCTATCCTCTCGCGGAAGAGACCAAGGCTCTCGTCCTCTCCGGAGGCAAGATGCTGCGGCCGGCCTTCGTGACCATCGGCGCGGGCTTCGGGTCAGCGCGGCGCGGATTTTCCGCGCGCGGAAAATCCGCGCGGGGGAAAATTCCCCATATCGCGGCGGCGATCGAACTTCTCCACACCGCCACCCTCATCCATGACGATGTCCTGGACAACGCCGAAGTCAGGCGGGGGATCCCGGCCCTCCACACGAAATTCGGGACGGTCAACGCCATACTGGCCGGCGACTGGCTCTTCTCGCGCAGCTTCCGTCTCATCGCCGATTTCGCCGATCCCGGCAGCGCCAGGATACTCGCCCGCTTCGTGGGCAGCGTCTGTTCGGCCGAGATCCGCCAGGACCTGGGCAAATTCTCCTTCTCGACCTCCAGGCGGGAATACCTCAGGATCATCGCCGGCAAGACAGCCGCGCTCTTCTCCCTCGCCCTCCATGTCGGCGCGAGCGAGGCGAAGGCCGACCCCTTCGTGATCCAGGCGCTCCGGCGCACCGGCTACGACATGGGCATGGCCTTCCAGGTCATCGACGACATCCTCGACTACGAATCGGACGGGAAAACCCTGAAAAAGCCCGTGGGCAACGATATCAGGGAGGGACTCTGCACGCTTCCCCTCATCTTCGCGCTGGAGGAAGCCGAGGCGGATCTGCGCCCCCTTCTCTCCGAACGCCCGCTCAAGCTCCCTTCGGTCAAAAAGATCCTCGGCCTGGTGGCGACCACCGGCGCGCTTGACAGGGCGAGGACGATCGCCCTCCAGTTCACCGACAGGGCCCGCAAGGAAATTTCGGCGCTTCCCGAGTGCCCCGCGAAGCGGGAACTCTCCCTCCTGTGCGACACGCTGCTCGCCAGGACCTATTGAGACGCGCGGTACCCTGCGATGTTCACCTATATACTGGTCGGTCTGGCTCTTTCCATGGACGCCTTCGCCGTGTCCGTATCGGCGGCGGCCTGCACGGCGCTGATACCGACAGCCATCGCGGTCCGGGCCGCCTCCTTCTTCGGAATCTTCCAGTTCGGGATGCCCGTCCTCGGCTGGCTTCTCGGAAGCGCCTTCAAGGACAGGATACAGAAGGTTGACCACTGGATCGCCTTCATCCTCCTGGCCGCCGTCGGCGGCAAGATGATCATCGAAGCCATCCGGGCGAGGGACCCCGCCAATTGTCCCGATCCCGACGACATGAAGCCTCACGGCATCATGAGGCTTGACACCCTCGTCGTGCTCTCCGTCGCGACAAGCATTGACGCCCTGGCCGTCGGTCTTTCCTACAGCCTCATCGGCGCGCCGATCATGGTTCCCTCCCTCATCATAGGCATCACGACCTTCGTCACCACATACCTCGGCATCCATTTCGGCAAGAAGCTGAAATTCGTGCTCGAGGAGTGGGCCGAGATAATCGGGGGAGCCGTCCTCGTCCTCATCGGGCTCAAGATAGCCGTGGAGCACCTCTTCAAGGGGATTTGAGGATAATGGGAAAAAAAGTGCTGAAAAGCGCTGTTTTTCAGGATATACTGAGTCGATGCCCGCACCCACGGACGTAAAAGACCTTGAGACGACTCACAACCGGAAGCTCTGGGTGGGTATCCTGCTGGCGGCGGCGACGATCGCCGTCCTCGTCGCCGATATCAGGATTTCCATAAAGCAACGGGACCCCGTTGAATACGCGGCCGGCATCCTGAAGATGAGAGCGAGGAGAACAGCCGAACTCGCCGACGCCATCGAGGCCGTCTCCTACCAGTTCCTTTCCAACCAACTGCTCAACGAAACCCTGGATTCCTATATCTCCGACAACGAACGCTACGATGTGAGCAAGTGGAACAAGATATTCTCCGAGCATATGGAAGGGCTCGCGGAGACGGTGCCCGAACTTATGGACGCCGTGTTCTTCGATGCGGCCGGCGGATCCCGCATACCCCTGACGATGAGCGATTCCCTGACGAGATCCCTGTGGATTCCGGTCAGGGACACTATCGCCGAAAAGACTCTCGCCGCGGACGGCCAGCCCGTCTGGGGCAGCCTCCCGGGCGGCGACATCGATTCCGGACGCCGCGCGGGCGGCACTCCCCCCACCCTCCTCTGCGCCCGTCTCATCAAGGGAAGATCCGACCTCAAGCGCCTCGGCATCCTGATTCTCCTCATAGATCCCGACAGACTGGCCAGGACTGTGAGCGGATTTTCGCAGGACGAGGGCATCGCGGTTTCGCGGAAAACGGACTACAGCCTCCTCCTGGATGAAGAAGGGACGATCATCGCCTCCGTGGATCCCGGTTTCGCCGCCAAGCCCGCTGCCGAGGCGATTCCGGGTTACGACGAGCATTTCGGGGGAAAACTCCCCCTCGGGGATTCGGGAAGCTACAGATCCCGCGCGAAGGTGAACGAGGAGGGCAGGGAGGCTTCATTCTGGGTGGTATACGCGCCCGTCCCGGAGAAGGCATGGGTTCTTCTTTCCATTTTGCCCATTTCGGTGGATGCCTTCCCCATCCTCATAAAAATTCTTCTCGTCCTCGGTTTCGCCGGTTCGGCCTGGCTGATCTATGCGACCCTGGGCCAGGGCCGATCCGGGATTCCAGGCGCCGAACACGACCCCGCCCAGGGATCCCCTCCCCTTGCCGAGCTGCCCGGCTGGTATTCCAGCCTCACGCCCAAGGAGCAGACCGTCCTTCTCTTCCTGCTTACCGGCAAAAGCAACAAGGAGATCGCCTCCATCCTCGACATCAGGGAACAGACCGTCAAGAACTACCTCCATGCCATCTATCAGAGGATAGGGGCTCAGGACAGGACATCGGCCATCATACTTATGCAGAATGCCGGACTCACGATGGATTCCCTGAGGCGCTATTCGCGGACCCACCCCGAATTCGCGGCTGATACCCGGCTTTTTGCCTGAAAATCGTTAAAATAGTACCAAAGTACTCGTTGCCAGCCTTTAAAACAGCTCCGAGAATGAGCCATCGCGTTCAAGGAGGAATCGATGAAACGTTCACTCTTGCTGCTCATGGTCCTGCTCTCGGCCGGTCTCGTTCCGGCTTTCGCCCAGGGAAAAGAGAAGCTGATGGTCTACACATCCATGAAAGAAGTGCTGATCGGCGAACTCAGGGATGCCTTCATCAAGAAGAATCCCAACATCCAGTTCGATTACTATTCCGCCGGCGCCGGCAAGATCATGGCCAAGATAGCGGCCGAGAGGCAGTCGGGAAAGCTGGTCGTCGACGTTCTGTGGACGAGCGAAGTGCCCGATTTCTACGCCCTGAAAAAGGAAGGCGTGCTTCAGAAATACAAGTCGCCCGAAGCCCAGTACGTGGTGAGCCCCCTCGTGGATCCGGATTATGAATTCACGCCGGCCCGCCTCGGCACCCTGGGCGTCACCTATAACACCAACAAGATCAAGACGCCGCCCACCCAGTGGTCGGATCTCTTCGGACCCGCCTGGAAGGACAGCTTCGCCATCGCCAACCCGGCCCTCTCCGGCACCGCCATGGTTTCCGTGGGCATGATGGCCGAAAACCTCGGCTGGGACTTTTTCACCAAGCTGCGCGCCAACGGCGGCAAGCTCGGCCAGGGCTCGGGCCAGGTCGTCGACGACACCGCGGCGGGCGATCTCGTGGGATGCATCGGTGTCGACTACATCACGATCGACAAGATCAAGCTCGGCGCTCCCCTCGGCTTCGTATACCCCAAGGAAATGCTCGTCGTTCCCAGCCCCGTGGCGATCTTCAAGAGCACGCCGAACCTCTCCGCGGCCCAGAAATTCGTCGATTTCCTCCTATCCAAGGATGGACAGACCATCATCGCGAACAACTACACGCTGCCCGTGCGAAGGGATGTGCCCATCGCCCAGGGCGTGGCCTCGTCTCCCCGGAGGAAGCCGTCAAACGCGCCATGA
>CAZRYP010000126.1:4152-7126 GCA_964604295.1 uncultured Treponemataceae bacterium | reverse complement strand
GAGGGCCAGCAGCTGCTTCCAGCCTTTCATGAAGGCATTCCTGAAAAGGGCGACACCTCCGTAGTCATAGTATTCGGCGGGCTTCATGCCGTCTACTCGGTAGGCGCGGACAAAGTCGGGGAGTTTCGCGAGGAGTTCGTCGACCAGGGCCTGGTCAGCCGGCGCGGCTATCCGCGGCTCGGCGGGTCCGTCCAGCCCTATCAAGACATCGGCCGTGCCCTCCCAGTTGATCGTGACCGCGAGGTCTCCGCCCACGAGTTCGGTGAAGTCCTCCAGTTTCCTCGCGCCCCCTCCCATCATCGTGCCCGGATAGCCGCGCTCCCTGAGCAGGGCGTATTCCTTCTTGGCGACGATCAGGCCCGCGGACTTCATGGCTTCGGGCGATATGTCGAGGCCCTTTTCGGCGGCGCAGGCGTGGAAATGGTCGTCGAGGATGCCGGTGATGTGGGTGACGTAGAAAAGAGGCGCGTTGCCCGAATCCGCCGCCGCGTCCCTGTAGGCTTCGCAGATGGAAATGGCCTGGGCGAGGCCCATCACTTCCGTGGCCATCGTGGGGATATCCTTCTCCACGAAGTAGCGGATCGCCTCGATTCCGGGTTCGGTGACGGGGATCTTCACCATGATGTTCGCGGAGATCCTCCGGTTTTCGACGCCTTCGTCGATGATGGCCCTGGCGTCGGTTTCCTGGAAGGGGTCGCCCTGGATGGTGACGAAGCCGCTCTTCCCGCCCGATGCGCGGTACAGGGGCATGAAGGCTTCGGCCAGCCTGGCTACCATCGCCGCCTGCGCCTTGGCCGCGACGACGGAGTCGCTGCTTTCGCCGGGCAGGAGGAGATCCACCGTCCTGGTCACGATCTCCATGTCGTCGGCCGACTGGAAGAGCTTGGAGACATAGCTGGGATTGGTGGTGCAGCCGACGGCCCCGGCCTCGATGGCCTTGCGGGCCTGCTCGAGACTGGGGTTGTTGATCCAGAACCGGGTCGGTGTCCCGGCCTGGACCCTGTGGAAATATCCTTTGACGTTCGATGCGCTTTTCATTTCGTGCGTTCTCCTTCCGGGCTTACTTGTAGAGCAGGTTGGGCAGCCACAGCGACACTTCCGGAACATAGGTGAGTATGACGAGGGCTATGCCCAGGGGGACGAGGTAGGGCATGACGGCCCTGAAGAGCTTGTTCACCGGGATCCCCGCGATGGGGCTCAGCATGTAGATGCTCATTCCGACGGGAGGCGTGAGCATGCCGATCATGAGGTTGAACACCATCACGAGGCCGAAGTGGACGGGATTCACGCCCGCGGCCATCAGGGTGGGCAGGAGTATGGGGGTGAAGATCATGATGGCTGCCGTCGTCTCCAGGAACATGCCCGCGATGAGGAGGAGGAGGTTCGCGAACATCAGGAGGAGGGCCGGGGAGTGGGAAATGCCCAGGAGAAGCGAAGCGACCTGCTGGGGGAGCTGCTCGACGGTGAGGGTCCAGGCGAAGATGGCCGCCGCGGCGACTATGAAGAGCACCGAGGCAGTGGAGACGAGGGTCTCCTTGCATACCTTGATGAGTTCTTTGAAGGAAAAGCTCTTGTAGACGATGGTGAGGAAGATCGCGTAGGTGATGGCCACGGCGGCGACTTCGGTCGGGGAGAACCATCCAGAGAGCATGCCGCCCATGAGGATCATGGGCATCAGTACCGAGGGCAGGCCCCGCTTCACGATGGTGAAGATCTCGCGCCGGGTGAATCTGTGGTCGACGCCGCGGGGATAGTCCTTCTTGCGCGCGAAAAATCCCACCATGAGCATGAGGACGGCCGTGATCACCAGGGCGGGGAAGACGCCCGCCATGAGGAGCTTCATCGACGAGGTCTCGGCCGCCGCCCCGTAGATGATGAGAGGGATGCTCGGAGGGAAGATGGGGCCGATCGTGGCCGAGGCCGCCGTGATGGCTGCCGAATCCTCGCTGGTATAGCCCTGCTTTTTCATCGCTTCGATTTCTATGTTGCCGAGGCCGCCGACATCGGCCAGGGCCGCGCCCGAGATGCCCGCGAAAATGAGGCTGGCGATGATGTTCACCTGGGCGAGCCCGCCCTTCATGCGTCCCACGAGAAGCTTCGCGAAATCGAAAAGCCTCTCGGTAATGCCGCCGTTGTTCATGAGGTTGGCGGCGAAAATGAACATGGGCACGGCCAGGAGGGGAAAGGAGTTGAGCGAGGTCACCATCCGCTGGATGACGGTGGTTATGGGGATCTGGCTCAGGAGAAGGTAGATGCCCGCCGGAATCACCATGCTTATGGCGATGGGGAGGCCTGTGAGCATGAGGAGGAGGAATATGCATATGATAAGGCCGCCGCTCATTTGCCGGCCTCCTTGGAGTTCAGGGTTTTCACGAAGTGATACATGGACCCGAAGAGGGTAAAAAGGATGCCTGTGGCCACCGGAAGGTAGAATACGGCGTTCGGCATCCGCAGGGCCGGTGTCCTCACGTTCCAGTTCCTCTCCATGATCCTGGCGATGGCGACGAGGATGAATACGGAAAATCCCGCGCTCAGCACATGGATGAAAAGATCGAAGATTTTCCGGATCGACGCGGGAAGGTAGAGGAGGACGATGTCGACGACGATCTGCTTCTTTTCGATGGTCAGCACGGGAATCATGAGGAATACCAGGGAGACCAGGGAAAAGCGGGCCAGTTCCTCTATCATGATGGAGCCAGCGTTGAAGACGTTCCGCATCACGATCTGGGTCGCGACCGACAGGAAGAGGGTGATGAGAAAGACGACGGATATATTCTGCAGAAAGTCGCTCACTCTGCGCACGGGTGACCTCCGGATTTACTGTGGAAGATGGATCGGGGAAAGGGGGCCTCGGGCCGGACACGGCGGCCCCTCCGGGGCGGAGGGGCCGCCGTGTCCGGCCGGAAATTCCCGGGCTTCTTACTTTATGGCCCTGATCTGCTCGTAGTACTTGCCCCACTTGGCGCCGAAGCGC
>CAZRYP010000126.1:0-4142 GCA_964604295.1 uncultured Treponemataceae bacterium | reverse complement strand
GGCCATGACGGAGGTCCTGAATTCATCGATCTTGAGGCCTTCCGCGACGCCTATCACCTTCATCCCCTTGTCCCTGAGGGTCTGGAGATCGGCGGCCTCGCTGTTGCGGACATAGTCGGAAGCCCATTTGCTGGTTTCGACGGCCACGTCCTGGAAAATCTTCTTGTTCTCGGCGGAGAGGGCCTGCCAGACCTTTTCATTGATGACGACGGGCTCCGATCCCATGATGTGGTGGGTCTGCATGACGAATTTCTGGATTTCGTACAGCTTGCTCGTCACTAGGGTGCTGACGGGGTTTTCCTGTCCGTCGGCCACGCCGGTGGAAAGGGCCACGGGTACTTCGGCCCAGTCGATGGGAACGGCGACGGCCCCCATGCCTTCGACCGCGGCGAGGTAGATCGGGGAAGGGATGGCGCGGATTTTCTTGCCCGCGAGATCCTTGGGCGAATAGACGGCCTTGTTGGAGGTGAGGTCGCGGGTTCCGAAGTAGAAGGAGTAGAGGATGCGCACGTTGCGCGTCGCGATCAGCTTCGCGTTCAGCTCCTTGAGCACCGGCGAGGTGAGAGGATCGGTGGCCTTCAAGAGATGGTCGACGTCGCGATAGAGGAAGGGCGTGTCGAAGAGCCCGAGATCCTCGAGAAGGGGCTGGAGCCCGCCGTAGGTGTTGTGGTGCATCGCGGTGCTGCCCATGGATACCTGCTCGGCCATCTCGCTGATGGAGCCCAGCTGGGAGCTGGGGTACACGACGATCTTGATCGCGCCCTTGGTCCTTTCGGCGATCTTGTCGGCGAAATACTGGGCCTGGAGCCCGTTCGGGCTGTTGGGGGGATTCATGTGCGCGTAGCGCAGGGTCAGGGGTTTTTCCGGCGTCTGGGCGGAGAGGGTGAATACACCCGCGGCCAAGCCGAGGATCAGCATCACGGTCAATGCTTTTTTCATAGCGATAGCCTCCTTGTGCAACTCAGCGATATCTTTGGCCGGCTCCCTCGGGGCTCCGGCATGTCGCTCACAGCTTTTTCGAAATGACTCCGCGCGCGGCGCCGGCGATCGCGGCAGGAGACATTCCGTATTTGTCCAGGAGCTCGTCGGGGAAACCCGATTCGCCGTACCTGTCCTGCAGGCCCAGGCGGACCAGCCAGGCAGGCCGGGATTCGGCGATCACTTCCGCGACGGCGCTGCCCAGGCCCCCGATGACATTGTGATCCTCGACGGTGACGGCGCAGCCGCAGCGGCCGAGGACCCCGGCGATGCCTTCCGCGTCGAGGGGCTTTATCGTCGACACTTCGACCACCGTCGCGCCGATGCCCGCCAGGGATAGGTCCTCGGCCGCCCTCAGCGCCCGGTTCGTCACGAAGCCGTGGCAGAAGATGGCCACGTCGCTTCCGTATTCCTTCAGGACGCGGATCTTGCCGACCTCGAAGGGCGTTCCGTCGGGAAAGACCCGCTCTTCCCGGCCCGAGCCGATGCGGATGTAGACGGGGCCTTCGATATCGGCCGAGGCCAGGACAGCCTGCTTGACCTGGTCCCCGTCGGCCGGGCAGAGGATGGTGAAGCCGGGGATGGTTCTCAGTATGCCGATGTCCTCTATGAACTGGTGGGAAACCCCTTCGCGGTTGCCGCCGAAAAGCCCGCCGTTCACGCCGACGAACCTGACCTTCATCCCGGGGTAGGCGACGAAGGTGCGCATCTGCTCGCAAGCCCTCATGGTGAGGAAGCCGGCGTAGGTGCAGAGGTAAGGCAGGAGTCCGGCGCTCGCGAGGCCGGCGGCCATGGCCACGCCGTTCGCCTCGGCGATGCCCGCCTCGATGACGCGCTCGGGCCAGCGCTGGAGGAAGGGTTCCCCTTTGACCACTTTCAGCGAATCGGTGGATACGAAGACGATATCGTCGCGCTTTTCGGCGAGGGCGATGAGCCCTTCGCGGAAGCCTATTCTCGTGCTGACCATTTCGGCGCTCATTTCCCGCCTCCCAGTTCCGCCATCGCCTTCGCGTACTCGTCGTCCGTGTACACGCGCTTGTGCCAGGTATTGTCGCCCACCATGAAGGACACGCCCTTGCCCTTCACCGTCTTGGCGATTATAGCCGAGGGCCTGTCCGTGACGAGCCTGGCCTTCTCCGCCGCCTCGAGGATCTGGGCGAAGTCGTGGCCGTCGATGGTCTGGGTATGCCAGCCGAAGGATTGCCACTTGTCCTCGATGGGATATACGCCCGTGATTTCTCCCACGGTGCCTCCGCTCTGGTAGTTGTTGTTGTCCACGAAGACGGTGAGGTTGGAGGCCCGCTGGTGGCCCGCGCACATGGCCGCCTCCCAGATGAGGCCTTCGCCCAGCTCGCCGTCGCCCGTGATGACGTAGACCCTGTAGTCGAGTTTCCGTATGCGGGCTGCCAGGGCCATGCCGAGTCCGACCGATACGCCGTTGCCGAGGGATCCCGTCGTCGCGTCGAGCCCGACGGTCTTGGGCGCGTAGGGGTGGCCCTGCAGGCGCGAGTCCATGTAGCGCAGGGTCAGGAGTTCCTCGGGAGGGAAGTAGCCTCTGCGCGCGAGGGCGGAGTAGAGAGCCGGGCAGGCATGACCCTTCGAGAGGACGAAGCGGTCCCTGCTTTCCCAGCCGGGGCGGGCGGGATCTATGTTGAGGATATCGAAATAGAGGGCCGTGATGATGTCCGCTACCGACATGGAGGGCGAGGGATGTCCGTCGCCCGTGCGGTAGACCATCTCGACTATGTCGCGGCGCGTCTGCCTGGCCTTTTCTTCCAGGCGGCCGATTCTTTCGCTGTCGATCATATCAACCTCTTTCCTCCAGCATCCGCCTGACCATTTCGATGGCCAGCGCTGGGCTCGAATAGACTGTCTTTCCCGTGATTTCCCTCAAGGGGGCTTCCATGCGGGCCATGGATCCCTGGGCGAGGAGGATGACGTCGCAGTCGGCCGCGACCTTTACGGCCGTTTCCGCGACGAGGCGGTCGTGGGTGGCCGCGTCTCCGGCGGTGATAGCGGGGAAGGCTCCCTCGGCGACGGCTGATATCGTGACGATCTGCTTGCCAGCCTCGGCGGCGCAGCGTTTCACCAGGCTGATGGTCGGGTCGAGGGTGGTAGAGAGAGTCGCCAGGACGGCGATGCGGTTTCCCTCGGCGACAGCCCTCCTGGCCATGGCTTCGTCGATCCGGACTATGGGCACGGGGATGAAATCCCTGGCGGCGTATACGGCCTCGCCTATGGATGAGCAGGTATTGAGGATGAGTTCGGCTCCGGCCGAGGCGGCCGCGTCGTAGTAGGAGTACAGGCGGCGGCGCACCGAGGCCGTAAGTCCGCCTTCGGCGATTATCTCGGCGATGAGGCTGTCGTCCAAAATATTCATGATCCGGAATCCCGGAAGGGCCGACTTGAGCTGGTCGGAAAGGGGCTTCACCAGGGCAACGCCGGTGTAGATCGCGGCAATCGTGCGCATGACGGGAACCTCGCTTGATAGGGCTTTCGTTCAAAGCGTAAGACGTATGATGTCCTACGTATGATCATTGTCGAAGTTTTCGGATCTGTCAAGAAAAATTTTTCAAAAGGCGGGGGCAAAGGTTGGGTGTGGAGGGGGCAGGGGTCGGGCAAGGCTCGGGGGCGGGGCCGGGGCAGGGTAAGCGACCCGGCCCCGGAGGGCTCACTCGTCCAGGAAGGCCGTATCCTCGGGGCGGGCGATGAGGTGGGGGGCTCCCTTGCCCAGGAGGGCGCCGATGTCCTCGGAGCGCTTGCCCATGACGAGGGCGATTTCGGCCGAGGAGAGGCCCGTGACGATCTTGGCGGCCCCGTTGACGAGGAGGACGGCGCCGCGGCCGAAATCGCCCTCCACGGCCGTGACGCCGCGCGGAAGCAGGGAATTGCGCGCGCGGATGGCTTCGAGCGCGCCTCCGTCCACGGTGAGCCTGCCCCTGGGCTGGGAGTTCTTGAGCCAGCGCACGCGGTTCTTGAGGGCATGCGCGGCGTCGAAGAGGGTGCCAAGCGCTTCTCCCGCGGCTATGCGCGAGATGACGCGGGGCTCGCGTCCGTGGGCGATGACCACGCGGCAGCCGGCGTCGCGCGCGCGGGCGACGGCGGCCAGCCTCGGCTTCATCCCGCCGGTCGAGCATTCCGAGCCGCGCCCGCCGGCCGCCGCG
>CAZRYP010000125.1:2620-7139 GCA_964604295.1 uncultured Treponemataceae bacterium | reverse complement strand
GGCTATATCCGAAGGACGCGAAGATATGCGCGGCCCGAGGAACAAGGGAGGAAAAAATGGCAATTGAGATCATCGACGACGACAGCGCGATCAATCCGACCGTGATCAAGGTGATAGGCGCCGGCGGCGGCGGTTCCAACGCGGTCAACCGGATGATAGCCGGAGGGTTGAAGAACGTCCAGTTCATCGCCGTGAACACAGATCTCCAGGACCTGGGGAGATCCAAGGCGGAGATCAAGCTGGGAATCGGAACCAAGCTCACGAAGGGACTCGGCGCCGGCGGAAAGCCCGAGGTAGGGGAAAAGGCCGCCATGGAGGACAGGGAAATCATAGAGCAGTCCCTCCGGGGCTCCGACATGGTCTTCGTCACCACGGGCCTGGGCGGCGGCACCGGAACGGGTTCCGCCCCGATCATCGCCCAGACCGCCCGCGACCTGGGCGCCCTGACCGTGGCAGTCGTCACCAAGCCCTTCACCTTCGAAGGCAAGGTCGTCGGAAGGATAGCCGATGAAGGCCTCGACAAGCTGAGGCAGGCTGTCGATACCGTCATCGTCATACCCAACCAGAACCTCCTCAAGGTGGTGGACAAGAGAACTCCGATCAAGCAGGCCTTCCTCCTCGCCGACGACGTGCTCAGGCAGGGAGTCCAGGGCATTTCCGATCTCATCACCCTCGCGGGCGACATCAACATCGATTTCGCCGACGTACGCACGGTCATGCAGGGCCAGGGGGATGCCATCATGGGCATCGGCGTGGGATCGGGAGAGAACCGAGCCCTGGACGCGGCCGGCAAGGCGGTGAACAATCCCCTCCTCGAGGATGCCAGGATAGAGGGCGCCAGGAACGTGCTCGTCAACGTGACGGGCGGAGAGGATTTCTCCCTCGTCGAGTACCAGGAAATCGTGGACTTCATCACCGAGAAGGCGGCCGAGGACGCCCATATTATCGCCGGCTTCGTCACCGATCCCAGGACGGAGGACGAGGTGAGGGTGACCGTCATAGCGACCGGATTCGGCGTGCAGCGCAAGGGCCAGGCTTCCGAGGCCGAGAAGGCCCTTCTCAGGGCCAGGACGGAAATCCGCAAGCCCGCGAGCGACTATGTCTCGCCTGAGGACTACGAGCTCCTCACCCAGCCCGTCCAGAATCCCGGAAAGAACTATGGTTTTGAGAATGCCGCCGAGGGCGACGAGCTCGACATACCCACCATCCTTCGCGAGAAGAAATTCGGCGCCGAAAGAGTGGGAGTGAAAGCGTGACCGATCTCGGTGCCCGTTTCAGGGCACACCTCCTTCTCGTCCGAAAGCGCTCGGCCCTCACCGCCGAAGCCTATCTCCGGGAGCTCGACAACCTGGAGGTCTTTCTGGCGGGACAGGGGAAGAACCCTCTGACGGCCTCGGGAGAGGATCTCCTCTCCTTCCTCGTGTGGAGGCATGAAAAGGGATTGTCCAGGACGACGATGGCGAGGCTCGTGGCGAGCGCCCACTCTCTCTACAAGTTCATGAAGCTCGAAGGACTCCGCCATGACGACCCCTCCCTCCTCATCAGGACCCCGAGACAGGAAAGGACCCTGCCGGATGTACTCCAGCCGAGTGAAGTCGACAGGTTCCTGGCGAGCATCGACCTCTCGACTCCCAACGGGCTGAGGGACAGGGCTCTTTTCGAGCTGATCTATTCCTGCGGGCTCAGGATTTCCGAAGCCGCGGGTCTCACCTTCGACAGGCTCTACCTGAAGGAAAGGCTGCTGAGAGTGCTGGGAAAGAGAAAGAAGGAGAGGCTCATCCCTTTCGGCGACGATGGCCGCATTTCGAGAAGGGCAGGAAGTCGGATCTCGTCTTCCTGAACCAGGAAGGGAAGGGGATTTCCAGGAAGGGAATCTGGAAGAGGTTTTCGGGGATCAGGGCGGTGTCGGGCGTGTCGGCCAAGGTGCATACCTTCAGGCACAGCTTCGCGACCCATCTCCTGGCGGGCGGGGCAGATCTAAGGACCGTACAGGAACTGCTGGGTCACTCCGACATCTCCACGACCCAGATTTATACGCACATCGAGGAAGAAGCCCTCCAGGGCTATCACCGGGAATATTTTTCCAGAAATTGAAGGCAGGCGGAAGCATGGACTGTGTCGGACGGCGTTCAAGGATACGGAGGACAAGGATGAAAAGGGGAAACCTGGGATATCCGCAGAGACTCTCCCTCTTCCGTGAGCTGTTCGACGAGGAAATCCGCGGCATTCTCGGCGCCGACAGGATAGATCCCCTCCTGGCCTTGTCCCTCGCCAGGATGGATTTCCTGAGGAGCCACGAGAAACTCCTAGTGGCCGGAGCGGCCGGTTCCCCCGAGGGCTTCCTGGCTATGGAGGCCGGCGAGGTCCAGGCCCTCATCATGCGCTCGCTCGGGCCCGAGTGCTGGAAGCCTGCGGCATATTGGGAAAAGGCCATGTCTGACAGGGATTTTTTCGCTTCGAGAAGGATCCGCTTCGTCCCGATCACCGATTCGACCTATCCGCCCCAGCTGAGGGAAGTGTACAGGCCCCCCTTCGGGTTTTACCTGAGGGGAAGGCTTCCCGATCCGGAATGCCCCGTGGTGGGGATGGTGGGAACGAGGGTTCCCACGGGTCGGGGCCTCCGCGCGGCCTTCGGAATGGCTGCGGAACTCTCAGCCGGCGGCGTATGCATCGTTTCGGGCCTCGCGCGGGGCATCGATTCCGCCGCCCATCGCGGAGCCCTCAAGGGAAGCGGCGGGACCCTCGCCATCCTTCCCGGCGGCATCGAATCGGTCTACCCCTCGTCGAACAGGAACCTGGCTTCAGCCATCCTGGATGCCGGTGGAGGGCTGGTGACGGAATATCCTCCCTGTTCGCAGATCCAGCGCTACAGATTTCCGGAGCGGAACAGGATCATTGCCGGGCTGTCGCGGTCCTGCGTCGTCGTCGAGGCACCCGAGGGCTCCGGCGCCCTGATCACCGCCGACCACGCGCTCACGGAAGGTCGGGATGTCTTCGTGCACGGGGCCTGCATGGGCAGCTCCCGCAATGCCGGCGGCGAAGCCTTGGCTTCACAAGGCGCCGTTATTGTGAATACTGCTGAGGACATTTTTGCCGAATGGCTGGCCGGCGGACGCGGAACGGCGACGCGACGGCAGCACGAACGAGTAGGAGACTGAAAAATGGCGAAAGCAAAGGAACTTATGAATACTTCCGAGATGGAACCCGCTGAGAAGCCGGCTCCGAAAAAGGCGGCGGCCGGGAAAAAGGCGGCCTCGGGAAAAAAGGCCTCGAAAAAGCCGGCCTCGAAAAAGCCGGCCTCGAAAAAGCCGGCCTCGAAGAAAACGGCGGCCAGGAAGGCGGCGGAAAAGCGCCGCACCCTCGTCATCGTGGAATCGCCCGCCAAGGCCAAGACGATCGAAAAATATCTGGGATCGAAGTACAAGGTCCTCGCCTCCATGGGCCACCTCATCGACCTTCCCAAATCGAGGATCGGCGTCGACGTCGAGAAGAATTTCGAGCCCGAATACCTCACGATCAGGGGAAGGGCTTCGGTGCTCAAGGAACTCGTGAACGAAGCCAGGAAATCCGATGCCGTCATGCTCGCGTCGGACCCCGACCGCGAAGGGGAGGCCATAGCCTACCAGATCGGCAAATACCTCGGCGAAAAGGAGCCGGGCCTTCGCATCGAAAGGATCACATTCAACGAAATCACCCAGCATGCCATCAAGGAAGCGGTCGACGCCCCCAGACAGATCGACGCGAGCAAAGTGGATGCCCAGAAAGCCAGGCGTGTTCTGGACAGGCTTGTCGGCTATAACCTCTCTCCCCTTCTCTGGAAGAAAGTGAAAAACGGCCTTTCGGCGGGCCGGGTCCAGTCGGCCACGCTCAAGCTCATCTGCGACAGGGAAAAGGAAGTGGAATCCTTCATTCCGGAGGAATACTGGACTGTCGAGGCTGGCCTCAAGGCGCACCGGGCCTCGCTCAAGGCCGACCTGGCGCTTTTCCGGGGAGAGAAGCCTCAGATCGGCACCGAAGCGGAGGCCCAGGTCATCGTCGCTGCCCTCGAAGGAAAACCCGCCGCAGTCAGCGAGATCAGGAACACCGAAAAGATCGTGAGGCCCAAGCCGCCCTTCACGACTTCCACCCTCCAGCAGACCGCCGCCAACCGTCTCGGCTTCACGAGCAAGAAAACCATGCAGATAGCCCAGAAACTCTACGAAGGCATAAGCATGGGAGCCCAGCGTACGGGTCTCATCTCCTACATGAGGACGGATTCCACGCGCATCTCCGACACAGCCCTGGCGGAAGCCAGGCGCTGGATAGAGGAATTCCATCCCGCCCAGCTCCCCCTGCAGGCACAGCGCTACAGTTCCGGTTCCCAGTCGCAGGACGCGCACGAGGCGATCCGGCCCACGAGGGTGGACCTCGTTCCCGAAGAGATTTCCCGTTTCCTCGCGAAGGACGAGATGAGGCTGTACGCCCTGATATGGGAGAGGTTCCTCGCTTCCCAGATGATACCGGCGGTGATGAATATCGT
>CAZRYP010000125.1:0-2610 GCA_964604295.1 uncultured Treponemataceae bacterium | reverse complement strand
CCGCCGATATCGGGATAGGCGAGGGCCTTTTCAGGGTTTCCGCTTCCTCCTATGTCGAGGAAGGCTTCTACAAAGTCATTAGGCTCGCGGCCACGAAGGAAGAGAAGGCGAGCCACAGTCTCGCCCTCGAGGCGGGGCAAGTCCTTCCCGTCGAGAAGATCCATGCCACCCAGCATTTTACCCAGGGACCTTCCCGCTTCAACGACGCCTCCATCATCAAGGCCCTCGAGGAACTCGGGATAGGGAGACCTTCCACCTATGCCCCCACCATCAGCACCCTTCTCGAGAGGTATTACGTTTCCCGGCAGGCCCGCCAGCTGGCTCCGACCCTCCTCGGCAAGATGATCACGGAAATCCTCTCCGAATATTTCCCCGACGTGATAGGCACGGGATTCACCGCGGGGATGGAACGCCTCCTCGACCAGGTGGAAGAGGAAAAGGTCGACTGGGTGTCCGCGATGAAGGATTTCTACTTCCCCTTCAAGGCAAGGCTCGACGAAGTCATGTCGACGCTCTCCAGCAAGAAGGGCCAGCTGGACGAGGCCACCGACATCGTCTGCAACCTCTGCGGCAAGCCCATGGTCAAGAAGCTGGGACGTTTCGGCTTCTTCCTCGCCTGCTCCGGCTTCCCCGCCTGCAAGAACACGAAATCCGTTCCTCTCGCGAAATGCCCGAAATGCGGCGGCGATGTCGTCGAACGCAAGAACATGAAGGGAAAGCGCAAGACGTTCTACGGCTGCGCCAATTACCCCGTCTGCGATTTCAAGACCTACGACAAGCCCACGGACAAGCTGTGCCCCAAGTGCAGCTGGTTCCTGGTGGAAAGGACCGACAAGGTGTCGGGCGTACACAAGGTCTGCATCAACCCCGCGTGCGACTATCTCCATTCCAGGGACGAAGAGCAGCAGGAGGAGTGAGCGATGGATACCAGGATCGAAGAGTACCTTTCCTACCTCGAATCCGTGCGCGGTCTGTCCGAGCGGACTCTCCGCGTCTACGGCGATGATCTGGAGAGGTACGAAGCCTTTCTCGCCGGAGCCGACGTCGACGCGGCCCAGGCCCACGACATAAGGTCCTTCGCGGGAACCCTCGTCATGGAAGGCAAGGCATCCTCGAGCGTGAACCGCGCCCTCTCCACGATCAGGGGCTACTATCGATACAGGATGCGTTTCGGCGGCCTCTCCTCCGATCCGGGGCGGGAGGTGGAAAACCTCGGCTCGGGCAGACCCCTGCCCAAGTTCATGTTCGAGGACGAAATGGCCCAGCTCATCGAATCCATAGACGGAAGCGGCTTTTCGGACACTCGGGACAGGGCTCTCTTCGAGGTGCTCTACAGCACGGGATGCCGGGCTTCGGAGATAGCCGGCATGACGCTCGAGAGGATCGACTTTCCGAGGGGCCTCGTCCGCGTCCTCGGCAAGGGCTCCAAGGAGAGGGTCGTCTTCCTGGGCAGGATGGCCAGCACCGCCCTCGCCAATTACCTCGTCCTGCGCTCCATGCGCCTGACGAAACTGGAAGCGGCCGACCATCGGCGCGTCTTTATAAACGTGAAGGGAAGTCCCCTGTCGGTGCGGGGAATGGAGATGATCGTCGAAAAGCGGCGGACGACTTCAGGCATGAAAAAGGCGATTTCACCACACGCCTTCAGGCACAGCTTCGCGACCCAGCTGGTTTCGGCCGGCGCCGACATAAGGGTCGTGCAGGAAATGCTGGGGCATTCGAGCATATCGACGACTCAGGTTTACACGCACGTCGATATGGAGCATCTGCGCAAGGTCTATGAGCTCGCGCATCCGCATGGCGCGAAGGACCGGTAGATGCCGGGAGGAACAATATGAAATTTCGATCCACGACGATTCTGGTCGTCCGCAAAGATGGCAAAGTGGCCATGGGCGGGGACGGACAGGTGACCTTGGGAACCACCGTGATGAAGAGCAACGCGAGAAAGGTGAGGACCATCTACGGGGGCAAGGTGCTTTGCGGCTTCGCGGGCGCGACGGCCGACGCCTTCTCCCTGCTTGAGCATTTCGAGGTGAAAATCCAGGAATACGGCGGCGACCTGACGAGGGCCGCGGTCGAGCTGGCCAAGGACTGGAGGACTGACAGGATCCTGCGCAAGCTCGAGGCCATGCTCCTCGTCGCCGATTCGAAAAAATCCCTGCTCCTGTCGGGGACAGGGGATGTCGTGGACCCGGCCGAGGACGCGGTGGCGATCGGCTCGGGCGGACCCTACGCATACGCGGCCGCCATGGCATATCTGGAAGCGGCCAAGAGCTTCGAGGGGAAGATGGCCGAGCTGCGGAATGCGGGCGCCGGCGGCGCCGATACCGCGTCCCCCGCCTTCCTCGGCGCCGCCGACATCGCGCGCAAGAGCCTGCAGATCGCGTCGGGCATCTGCATCTACACGAACGACAAGATCGTCGTGGAGGAAATATGACGATATCGGGATTCGATTCCCTCACCCCGCGGACCATCGTCGAGGAACTCGACAAATACATCATCGGGCAGACGAAGGCGAAGAAGGCCGTAGCCGTCGCGCTGCGCAACAGGATGCGCCGTCAGCGCGTCCCCGAGGAAATGCGCGCCGAGATAGCGCCCAAGAACATCCTG
>CAZRYP010000124.1:0-7191 GCA_964604295.1 uncultured Treponemataceae bacterium | reverse complement strand
CTGCGAGAGCGCGGCTTCGCTGGGGCTGAGGAAGCTCCTCCTCATCGGCACTTGGTCCACCATGGCGGGCCGATTCTACCAGGACGCCCTGGCGGCCGCGGGCATCGAAGCCTTCGTTCCCTCGGAGGAGGGGAGGAGGCTTGTCCACGGCACGATCTTTCCCGACCTCGAGGAGGGCATAGTTTTGCCCGAGAAAAAGAAGGCTCTGACGGCTCTCTGCGGAAAGCTCATCGACGAAGCCCGGGCTGACGGAATAATCCTCGGCTGCACCGAGCTTCCCCTCATGCTCGGAGCGGAGGACTTCGACGTGGCCGTCCTGGACACGACGAGGATCCATATAGACCGGATCGTGGAAAGGCTCGCGGCCGGATCCTGAGAGGGAGCCGAAGCCGAGGACTGAGGCAGGGCCGGAGCCCGATGCCGGCTTCGGGACTTGCCTCGCGGCCGGAAAAGGGATACCAAGAATGATCATGAGATTCATCCTTCTTCCGGGCGAGTACTCGGTATTCCGCTTCGGCCCGGGACAGCTTCCCGCCCTCGATCTACGGAGCCGAGAATTCGCCTGCATGGCATGGACCGAGGAGGAAATCTCCGTGGTCTGCGCTTCCGGGACTCTCGGCGGAGCCCAGAAGGAGGAGGGCGGCTGGCGGATCCTCAAGATGGCCGGCCCTCTCGACTTCGGCCTCGTGGGCGTACTGGCCGAAGCGAGCGGAATTCTCGCGGCGGCGGAGGTGAGCATCTTCGCCGTTTCCACCTTCGATACGGATTACCTGCTGATCAAGGCGGACAGGCTGGATGTCGCGAGGAAGGCCCTCGAAGAGGGCGGACACAGCTTCGGGAACGCGGAGGAACTCGCGGATGGAAGCGGTTCCCGCGACGGAGAGTGGAATTGAGTTCCCGGGAGCTCTATCGAGCCATGACCGAAGGCGGCCGCGAGGCCATCGCGGCGAACGAACCTCTGGTCGACACCCTCGTCCTCGATCCGGCCCGGGATTTCCGCAGGGGCATAAGCCTCATCCTTCCGGTCCGGCCTGAGGAGTCCGCGTATTCGGAGCTGATCGCGGCGATGTCGGGCATGGAACCCGACCAGTACTATTACCCGATCGCCGACCTGCATGTGACGATATTCGACTTCGCGAGCGCCAGGGCGGGCTTCGCGAAGGACGCGACGCGCGAAGCCGTCTTTCTCGACATCGCGAGCCGGGCATGCGCCGGCACTGAGCCCTTCGAATTGCGGCTCGAGGGCATCGCCTTCAGCCGCGAGGCGGGAATGATGGCCGGCTACGACGGCGGCGCGTTGGTTGATCTCAGGTCCAGGATCCGCGCCGCGCTCTCCGCCGCGGGAATAAAAAACGATGAGCGATACAGATCCCGATCGGCGCACTGCTGCTTCATGAGATTCGCGGCGAAGCTGCGGTCGCCGCGACGCTTTCTCGGGGAGATCGAGGCATGGGAAGAGGTCCGTTTCGGAGCGGCCTCGCCAGGAGCGGCCCGTCTCGTCGAGCACGACTGGTACAACAGACAGGCATCCCTGCGCGACCTGGGCATCTGCCGTCTGGAAGCGGGGAACGGCGACCGCTATGCGGAGCCCGGACCATGAGGCGTCTGATCTGCCTGGGTCTTTTCTGCCTGGCTCTGGCCGGGAAGGGGTTCGCCTTCGATGCGCGATCGATTCAATGGCGGTCCCTCGGCAGGGATGAAGGCTTCACCGGGGGTTCGATATCTTCCATCATCCAGGACAGGCGGGGCTTCGTGTGGATCGCCGCCGCCGGCGGGCTTTACCGCTATGACGGGCACGGATTCAAAATACTGAAGCCCGACCCCAGCCTGAATTCCCTGGCTTCTTCCTCGATACGCGCGGTGATCGAGGACAGGAAGGGGAATCTGTGGGTGGGCACGGACGGCGGTGGCTTGGCCCGCTACGATTCCGTCGCAGGCAGGTTTGAAAGAATCAGGCTTTCGGGCGCCGCCGACGCGAACGGGTACGCCGGCGGCCAAAGCGGCAATCCAGGCGACAGGATCTCGGCCCTCGCGCAGAACAATTCGGGAAGGATCCTCGTCGGCTCAGCCGACGGTTCCCTCTGGTCAGTGGATCCCGAGGACGGGGAGAGCGCCCCTGTGTTGCTGAGGGGCCGGGACGGGAAAGCTGTGAACGCGCTCTTCGTCGATTCGAAGGACAGGATATGGGCAGGCACGAACGGGGCCGGCCTTCTCGCCTTCGATTCGGCCGGAAAGCCGGCAGGCAATTTCCTTCACGACGCGGGCGATCCCGGAAGCATCTTCTCGGACAGGGTGAGCGCGATAATCGAAGATTCCCTCGGATTCCTGTGGATAGGATTCGCCGACGGAGGTATCGACCTTTTCGAGGATGGGAAATTCAGGCATGCGAAGCAGGAAGGCGCAGAAGCAAGGCCCCTCCCTTCCGTCACGACCCTGGCCGAGGATGTGAGGGGGCAGATCTGGGCAGGCTTTCACGGGAGCGGCGTGGGCATCCTCGATCCCTCCAGCATGGAGACCCTCGTCTCTCCCTTTGCAGACGGGAAGGAAGTGCGCTTCCTGATGCGGGACAGAAGAGGGCTGATGTGGGCTGGCCTCGGAAGGGGGGGCTTGCTGACCGGGGACCTCCGCTCGGCGGCCTTCTCGCGATATTCCAGCTCACGCGAGGGAAAGGCGTTGGATACCATCGGCGCCATCGCCGAATTGCCTTCAGGAACCTTGGTCGCCTCATCCCGGACAGCGGGCATCCTCACTTTCGATCCTCTGGCCGGCTCCTATTCGGCTTTGCGCTTCAGAGCGGGCGAAATCGATCCCGGAGACTTGGGCGATATGCTTGCCGCCGAGGACGGCTCGCTCTGGATAGGCACTTCCGGTTCCGGGCTCCTGCGCCGGTTCCCCGACGGCTCGGTACGGCGCTTCAAGCATGAGGAGGGAAGACCGGAAAGCCTGGCCTCCTCCTCCATACTGAGCCTGCTCGATGCGGGATGGGGCAGGTTATGGATCGGAACGGACGGGGCCGGGCTGGACCTCTTCGATCCCTCCACGGGAAAAGCGCTGCACTGGGGAATGGGAGGCGATCAGCCGGCCCTCATCCCCGCTTCCATAATAACCTGTCTCCTCCGGGATTCGAGGGACAGGGTCTGGGTGGGGTCGGCCGATGCCGGACTCTTCGTCCTCGATCCGGGCGGCACGCATTTCCGGCCTGTGGGGCGAAACGAGAGAAGGGCAGAGGGAATTGGGGACTTGAGGATAGAGAGCGTCTTCGAGGATTCACGCGGAACGCTCTGGGTAGGCACGGGAGGGGGCGGACTCGTCGCGCTGGATCCGGCTACTGGTTCGGTGATCCGCCGCGGCGGATCGATGGGACTTTTCGCCGACGCGGTCTTCGGAATAGCCGAGGACGAGGCCGGCATTCTGTGGATACTCAGTTCGGCAGGGCTTTTCAGCCTCGATCCCTCAAGGGACGACGTGTTCCTGTTCGGAAGGGAAGACGGCCTGAACGGGGGTGGGCTCGACACGGGGGCCATACTCTTCTCCGGGGACGGGGAAATATGGGTGGGGAGCGGGGAAGGGCTGACGCGTTTCGATCCCGCGCGCATTGCCCGCTACGCCCCCGCGCCCGATGTCCTGCTCTCCGAGATCGAACTGCCGGGAGGAGGGGCTTCGGCGCTCCGCTCCACCGACGGCAGCGGGATAATACTCGACCATGACAACATGGGGCTAGGCTTTTCCATCGCGGCTATGGATTTCGCGGCGCCCGGTCGCAACCGCTACGCCATGCGTCTCGAAGGACGCCAGAACTCCTGGACCCAGATGGGCAATGTCAACACCGGCTACATCGCGCCGCTCGCGCCCGGGCGCTACATGCTCAGGGTGCGGGCGGCCAACGGCAACGGAATATGGAACGATTACGGTGCATCCCTCTCCATTCTCGTGCGGCCGCCCTGGTGGGGCACCTGGTGGTTCCGAGGCCTCGTCCTGGGCACGGCCGCCGCCGGCCTGGCCGCCGCGATCGCCGCGAGGGTCGGGAGCCTGCGGCGCAGGAACGCCCTTCTCGTCAAATTCGCCCGCCACATCGAGGAAGCCCGCGAGGAGGAAAGGACGATCGCGGCCCGCGATGTCCACGACGAAATTGGCCAACATCTCATGGTTTTAAATTTCCATGCTTACTGGCTCGCCTCGCACGCGGAGGCGGCGCCCGCGCAACGCCTGCCCGTCGTCAAGGAAATGCAGAAAGCCATCCTCGACGCCATGGCCTCCGTGAAGGCTGTCGCCACCCGCCTCCGGCCCCTCGCCCTCGACACCCTCGACTTCCCGGACGCCCTTCGCTGGTATGTGAGGAGCTTCGGAAGGATGAGCGGAATCAAGACTAAACTGGACATGGGCGAAGGATGGAAGGAACTACCGCGAGAAGCCGCGAAGGCATTCTTCCGCCTCCTCCAGGAAATGCTGAGCAATGTCGCGAGGCATTCGGGCGCGAAGCAGGTCATTGTGCGCTTCGCCACCGAAGAGGATTATTTCTTGCTCGAAACCAAAGATGACGGGAAAGGAATCGAGCCGGGGAAGGTGGACGCGCAGGATTCTTTCGGCATAATGGGTATGAGGGAAGGCTGCGCGTCGCTGGGAGGGTCGCTGGCGATCTCCGGAGCGCCCGGTAAGGGCTGCGCGGTGACGGCCCGACTCCCCAGGAAGCGCGGGACGGCCGATCCGGGACAAGGTGGATGAAGATGCTGAACATTCTGATCGCCGACGATCATTTCCTCGTGCGCAAGGGCCTTCGCCAACTGCTCGAGGAGAACCTTCCCGTGACGGGCCTCGACGAGGCGGAGGACGGACTCGAAGCCCTCGAACTCGCCCGCGGCAGGCACTACGATCTCGTCATCCTCGATTTTTCCATGCCAGGAAGGGACGGACTCGACCTCATCCGCGATCTCAAGGACAACGACCCCACAACCCATATCCTCATCCTGACCATCCTTCCCGAGGAGCAATACGCCCTGAGAGCCTTCAGGCTGGGGGCATCCGGATGCGCCAACAAAGCCATAGATCCCGGGGAACTCGTGGAGGCTGCGAAGGCTGTCGTGGCGGGACATCGCTATCTCAGCCCCAAGGCCAGCGAACTTCTCCTCGAGGACGTGGCGAAGGGCGCCGAGGAGCCCCACAAGCGGCTTTCGGACAGGGAATACCAGATATTCACCTTCCTTGCCGCGGGAAAAAGCGTGGGTGATATAGCCGGTCTCCTCTCGCTCAGCGTGAAGACTGTGAGCACCTACCGCACGAGACTCCTGGAAAAGATGAACATGGAGAACAACGCCCAGCTGCTGAGCTACGCCTTCCACCACGGCCTGGCCGGTTTCGACGGCAGGAGGGCGGACGGTCTGTAGGAGAATGTCCTACAGAAAGTTCCGAAGTCTTCCTACATACCCCGGCCGCGAACTGTCCTAGAATCCGGTCTATGCTCGGCGAAGACCGTTCCGGTCCGCCGACCCCAGGAGGATCGACAATGAACGGAAGAATCGCATTGAAACGGCGATGGATCGTTTTGCTGGCCGCGGTCGTCATGATCGTCGGCACGACGGGCGCCCTCGGGGCGCAATCGGTGCTGAAGGTCGGAATCGCCACCGAGCCCGCGTCCCTTGATCCGCAGTATTCCACGACGGGAGCGACGCAGCAGGCTTCTCAGCAGATCTTCGAGACGATCGTGGGCCGCGACAAGAATCTCCAGCTGTCTCCGAGCCTCGCCCTCACATGGAAGGAAGTGGATCCGCTCACCTGGGAGCTCAAGCTCCGCCAGGGAGTGAAATTCCATGACGGCAAGGATTTCGTCGCCGACGATATCGTATACAGCATCAAGCGCATCCCCCGCGTTCCCGATTCCCCTTCCAGCTACAAACGCAACGTGGCGGCGGTGAAGGACGTCGTGGCGGTGGACAATTACACGGTCCGCATTCTCCTGAAGACCACGCAGCCCCAGCTTCCCCTGGACCTGTCCTTCGTCTATGTGCTTCCCTCCACGACTCCCGCCGAAGCCACGATCGACGATTTCAACAAGGGCAAGTACGTCGTCGGAACCGGACCCTTCAAGTTCGTGGAATGGGTAAGAGGCGACAGGCTGGTCCTCGAAAAGTTCGCGTCGTACTGGGGCAGAAAATCATCCTACGACCGCGTCATCTTCCGCCCGATCACCAATGACCCCTCCCGCGTCGCCGCCCTCCTGGCCGGAGACGTAGACATCATCGACCAGGTGTCGCCCGTGGACCAGGACAGGCTGAGGAAGGACGCCCGCGTCACCCTCCTCTCCAAGCCCGCGGCCACGATGATGTACATCCATATGGATTCCAACAGGGACAAATCTCCATTCGTGGCCGGCAAGGACGGCAAACCCCTGGACAAGAACCCCCTCAAGGATCCCAAGGTACGCGAAGCCCTCTCTCTCGCCATCAACCGCGAAGCCCTCGTCGAGAGGGTCCTGAACGGCGCGGCCGTGGTCGCGGGCCAGTTCGTTCCCGAAGGCATGATCGGCTACGCGCCCGATATCCTTCCCGATGCCTACGACGTCGAGAAGGCCAAGAAGCTCCTCGCCGAAGCCGGCTACCCCAACGGCTTCTCCCTCACCCTCCATTCCCCCAACGACAGGTACCTCAACGACGAGCAGGTAGCCCAGACCATCGGGCAGTTCTTCGCGAGGGTCGGCGTCGACATGAAAGTCCAGGCCCTTCCCTACAGCGTCTTCGGCACCGCAGCGACCAAGCTGGAGTACAGCATCTTCCTGATGGGATTCGGCAACACGACAGGGGACGCGGCCCGTGGCATGACAGCGGTTCTCGCCACCTTCGACTCGGCAGCCGGGCTCGGCGCG
Organism: uncultured Treponemataceae bacterium; assembly: GCA_964604295.1. Classification (GTDB taxonomy): domain Bacteria; phylum Spirochaetota; class Spirochaetia; order Treponematales; family Rectinemataceae; genus CAZRYP01. Next base: position 335 of record CAZRYP010000124.1, on the reverse strand, counting down.
AACAACCGCGGCCGCTATTCCAACCTCGAATTCGACCGCAACATCAAGGCCGCCGCCGCCACCAACGACAGCGCCAAGCGCGAAGCCTATCTCCAGGCCGCGGCGCGGGTCGCCTTCGTCCAGGATCACGCAATCCTGCCCCTGTATTTCCAGACCACCACCTGGGCGCTCCGCAAGGGCATCTCCTATGAGCCGAGGATGGACGAGTACACCCTCGCCAACTACGTGGCTCCCGTAAAGTAAATCAAGATCCGCCAGGTCGCGGGGCGCATGATGGCGCGTCGCGACCGGAAGCGGAAAGGAATGATACACCGTGGCTGTCTTCATCATCAGGA
>CAZRYP010000123.1:0-7201 GCA_964604295.1 uncultured Treponemataceae bacterium | reverse complement strand
AAAAGCCAGTTCCGGAAGGGCTTCCTGGAACTTTGCATCCTCGAACTCCTGGCTACGGGAGGGCGCAGTTACGGTCTCGAAATGATGGAGAGCCTGAGGGTCGCCGGCATCGACGTGTCGGAAGGGACGCTTTATCCCCTCCTCATGAGGCTGACGAAGGACGGCAGCATCGCTTCCAGTTGGGAAACCCCCGATGTCGGGCATCCGAGAAAGTACTACATCGTCACCGCGGCAGGTACGGCATTGCTTTCGGCGATGCTGGAGGAATACGATAGGAGCGAGCGCGCCCGCACACGCATTTCGGGCGGAGGGAAGGGGCTATGACCAGGAAAGAATACATCGATGCGCTCTCGCGGGGACTCGAGGGATTCGAAGAAGAGTCGAGGCGAGACATTCTCCTCGAAATCGAAGATCATATCGACGAGCTTGCGGTCAAACACCCAGATATGAGCGAAGAGGAAATCGTGGCCGGTCTCGAAAAACCCGATATCTTCGCCGAGTGCCTATGCAGGGAATCCGGCGTCTCGTGCGTCAGGCATGAAGATGATCGGGAAACAGGCCCGAAGGGCAAGAAGGAGCATGTTCCCGGCAAGACCCGCATAACCGTGGATGGAGAGGATCTGGGGGAAGTGATCCGGCGTGCGTTCGATCTAGCCAAATTGTTCAAGGACGGCAAAATATTCCATGAAGGGTTCCAGGGCCAGGAACCTCGGGAGCCTCGGGAACCCCGCGAACCTCGGGAACCCAAGCAGCCGATGGAGCCCCGTGAGCCGAGGGAACCTCGCGAACCCCTCGAGCCTCGCGAGCGGAGAGGAGACGATTCGGCTAGAACTTTGCGATTCAAGGATCTTCCCATCGGGGATGTGACGGACATTTCCTGCAAGGCAAGGGCCGCCGACATAAAAATATTTCTCTCGACATCGGGGCTCTCGGTCAGGGCGGACGGTGACGAGATACCCTCTTTCAATATAAAGAAAAACGATGACGGAACCCTGGAGATAGTGGCGAATGCCGGCCCCAGGGAGCCATCGGTTCTCGAGATAGGTATACCTAGCACGGTGGACCGCCTTTCGGTGAGAACTCTTTCCGGGAATGTCGAGGTAGAGGACAGGGTCGGCGATCTTTCGATCCAGACCGCTTCCGGCGATATTGAGGTTATGCTGTGTTCCGGCGACATCGAGGTGACGACAGCCTCCGGCGATATCAACCTCTCCGGTTGCTCCGAAAACATGTCCGTCCAGACGGCTTCGGGCTCGGTCGAGGTCGAAATGAACGATCAGTGCAACAGGGCTTCCATATCCACCGCCTCGGGCGATATCTCCCTGCTATGTCCGGAAGATTTCGACGCCACCGTGATCTGGTCGACGATCTCGGGCGAGGTCGAATTCGATGGGGTCCATGCAGGGGCGCGAACCATACGCCTCGGCACCGGCCTTGTCCCGGTGAAAATCAGCACGGTCTCGGGCGATATCAGGATCGCAAGGTCATAGATAGCCGAGAGCCTTCGCCTTGGAAGTCAGCTCCTCCCTGAATTCGGGCTTCGCGATCGCGATCAGCTCCCTCGCCCTCTCCCTCACCGTCCTGCCGCGCAGCCGGGCTATGCCGTTCTCGGTGACGACATGGTCCACGAGGCTCCTGTGCAGTGTGACGGCCGAACCTTCGGGAAGCATGGGCACGATGGTCGACAGGGTGCCGTTCTTCGCCGTGCTGTAGCAGGCGATGATGCTCTTGCCGAGACCGTCGAAGCCGGCGACCGCGCCCGTTGCGGTATCCGACTGGCCGCCCGTGCCGGAATACTGGTTCGGTCCTATGCTTTCGCTGGCGACCTGGCCGGTGAGATCCACGGATATGCAGGTGTTGATCGATACCATCTTCGAATTCTGGGCCACGACGGAGGGGTCGTTGGTCCAGCGGCCGCGCTGGAACTCGACGGCCACATTGTCGTCGAGCCAGTCGTAGAACTTGCGCGATCCCATGGCGAAGGTGGTGATGAATTTTCCCTTTTTGAGGGATTTTCGCGCGTTCGTCACCACGCCCATTTCGTAGAGTTCCATCATGGAGTCGACGAGCATCTCCGTATGCACGCCGAGGTCCTTCTTGTCGCGCAGGGCGAGGGCCGCCGCGTTGGGTATGCCGCCGATGCCGAGCTGGATCGTGGAGCCGTCATCGACGAGCTCGGCGATATGGGCGCCGATCGCCATGTCGGTCGCGTCCGGGCTGGGGGCGGGAAGGGCAGGCACTTCCTGGTCGTATTCCACGAAAAAATCGACCTCCGAGACATGGACCTGGGTGTCGCCGAAGGTACGCGGCAGGCGGGGATTGACCTCGAGCACCACGAGCCTCGCGGCCTCCACCATGTCCTTCTCGTAGGTGATCCCGAGGGAGAGTGAGACGAAGCCGTGGCTGTCGGGGGGCGTGCAGGTGCCGAAGAAGATGTCGGGCCTGCGCGCGTGGATGCGGTCGGTAGCGGCGCGATGCAGCATGTTGGGGACATAGGTGACCGTGCCGGTACCGGCCTTCAGGGCGGCGCGCGAACCGGGAGCGTGAAACCAGGAGGCCAGTTCGAAATGGCCTTTCATCTCGGGCTTCATGTAGAAGTCATAGGGCTTGAGGGTGAGGAGAATCCCCTTACGTCGGTCACCCTATCGCCCGCGAGGTGGAATCGCGACATGCAGCCCTGGGGTTCGGAGGCGCACTGGCCGACGATGATGTCGTTGTCGCTCTCTATCTTGGACACCGCTTCGGGAATATCCACCAGTTTGGATTTGTACTCATCGAGCCAGTTCATGTTTCGCTCCTTTGCGGATCTGTGATCGGCCTTCCTGCGGGGTGGGCCGCGCGAATGTCATAGGCGCAGCATCGAGGCGCCGACGGCGAGTCCGGCGCCGGAGGCGACGAGGACGACGAGGTCGCCCTTGGCTACCTTGCCTGCCCGAAGCGCTTCGTGCAGGGCCATGGGCACGCAGCCAGAACCCGTGTAGCCATAGCGGTCCATGATGGTCGTCGTCTTAGCCATGGGTTCGCCGAGGATGCCCATCACTTCCTCGATCACGGACTTGTTGATCTGCGTGAAGATGTAGTGGGCGACATCGGACTGGACGACGCCGGCTTTTTCGAGGAGCCGCTTGACGAGCGGGGGCCAGAGCTTGACGTTCCTGTCGCCCGGCAGGCGCTGGAGAAGCTCGAGGCCGTAGCCGCCGGAGTCGAGGACCTCCCTCGTGACGGGCTTCCTCGTTCCCCCGGCATAGACACCCACATAGTCCCATTGCGTGCCGTCAGCCCTGAAGACTCCGTCAAGGTACCCCGAAGAACTTGTTTCGGACCGCTCGAGGAGGACGGCGCCCGCGCCGTCGGCGAAAATAGGCCAGCCGAAAGCGTCGCCGTCGCGGATATAGGCAGGCATATTGTAAACCCCGACCACGAGGGCGTACTTGAGGCTGGAATCGCCGGCGACGGCGCGGGCGGCCATGTCGAGGGCAGCCACGAAGCTCGCGCAGGAGGCGCCCACATCGAAGGCGCGGGCATCCGTCTCGCGGCCCTGAAGCCTTCCCTGGAGCAGTATCCCCGTTGCCGGCGAGATGAATTCGGGGGTGTCGGTGGCGACGATGAAGAGACCTACCTCCATGGCGTCGACGCCCGCGTTCGCGAGAGCCGCCCGCCCGGCCCGCTCGGCGAAATCGGCCGTGGTTTCCCCGAGGCCCGAGAGCCTCGCGATATGGCGGCTGGCTATCCCCAGCTTGGCCTCGAGCTTCGCCGAATCGAACTCCACGCCCGTCAGGACTTTGAGCCTGGCATTGTCGATGGCTTCCCCGGGCGCGTAGATGCCTGTTCCGATCAAGCGTGCGATAGCCATGGTTCCCTCCTCCGGATTGCCCCGCGGCGCGGCTTCGGCTCAGCCCAGCCTGTCGCCGAAGCCGCGCCTGTAGAATTCCCCGAGCTCGGCGATGATGTTCCGGGCGTTTTCGGGCGACTGGTCGAATATGACCTCGATGCCGAGGTAATGGGCGATGCCGAGCATGAATTCTATCTCCGTCGTCTCATCCCTCATCTCGCCGCTCTCGTCGTGCTCCCTGTAGCCGTCGGCGAAGGCTCCGTAATAGGCCCGAACCGCCGCGGGCAGGACGAATTCAGCCTCCCTGACGATGCCATAGCAGTGCCTGTCGAGGGAAAGGAAGACGATGAAGAGCCAGAGGCCGCGCAGCTCGCGCTCCAGCCTGTTGAGCGAGGGGCTTAGGTTGATGGAGATGAATCGCCTGACTTCCCTGCCCACCCGATGGATGAGCTCGGCGAAGAACGCTTCCTTGTTTGCAAAATGTGTATAGAAAGCTCCCGTCGAGAGTCCGGCAGCCGTCGTGATCTCGTGGATGTTGGTTTCGAAGTAACCCTGCCTGCCTATGAGGATCTTGCCTTCGCGGAGTATGCGCTCCCTGGCGTCGGGCATGATATCCAGGGAGAGGGGGGTGATGGACGTGGAGAAGACCTTGTCCGGGTTGAAATCGTAGTGCCCGAACATGCCTTCCTCGAGGATGGCCTGGAGCGAGGGCAGGGATACAGGGATGCCGTGGAAGACGGAACGGATCGAGGCGAAGCGCAGGCCCCCCAGGGCGAATATGTATGACGACAAGGCGGGTTTCTGCCCCAGCGCCCTTCCCAGGGCTTCCTCGTAGACTGCCTTCAGGCGCCGCTCGTATTCGAAGAAGCGGTACTGGCCTTCGCGGAAGACTTTGACGATGGAGGGATTGTCGCGCGAAAATTCAAATATGATCTTCGCGAAGAGCTCCAGCCTGTCGCGCGCCGTCCTTCCCGGCAGGTCGGCTAGGGCCGCTTGTATCTCTTCTATCACCATCTCGAGAATGTGGCGGAAGATCTCCTCCTTGTCCTGGAAATAGCGGTAGAAAAGACCGTTGGAGAAGCCCGCGTGCCTGCAGATTTCCGCCACCGATACCGTGCCGTACCATTTCCGCGAGAGTAGCTCTATGGAGGATTCGACAAGTCTGTCCCTGCTTGCCGGCGACATCTTGTTCTCCGTAATGGAAATTGCCATCGCGTGTTCCCCGGGTCGGCAGCTCAGGACTGGCGGCTTGATTTGTCCAAATCCGTTAATGAGAGCTGATTCACCTGTTTGAAAAATAGTATAGGACGCTTGCGGGAATCGCGCAAGTGCGAATAGGAAAAAGTTTTTCAAGGGGCTTGCATGCTAGGGACGGGTTGAAATGTTGTATTGTAATGTCATTAAATATATATAGTTATTTTTTATTTCAAAATCGCTGGTCCGTATTTCTGCATAAAATCACAAATTTACCCTTGACGGATCGCCGAAACGGATGAATATAGTAGTGAGAGATGATTCACTTGTCACGGAGTATTGAATGCATGTAGGAATTGCCGGAATCGGCATCTATCTCCCCGAAAATTATATGACGGCGGCCGATTTGGCTGCCGCGACCTCCCTTCCCGAAGATGTGGTGGCGCTGAAATTCGGGGTCACGCGGAAACCTGTCGCCGGCCCCGGGGATACGACCGCCGAAATGGGCTACAAGGCGGCTGTCAGGGCGCTGGAAGACGCGAAGATCGAGGCGGGAAGCATAGACCTCGTGATCTGGTGCGGAGCCCAGCACAAGGATTATCCCTGCTGGCTGGCAGGTCTCAACGTGGCGAACCGCATAGGGGCGAAGAGGGCATGGAGCTTCGACATGGAAGCCATGTGCGGTTCCATGATGGCGGCCCTCGATATCGCGAAATCCCTCATGATGGCGAGAGACGACCTCTCCACCGTCCTCCTCGTCTCGGGCTACCGCAACAACGACCTCATAGACCTAGCCTATCCGCCGACAAGGTTCATGCTGGACATAGGGTCGGGCGGCTCCGCCTGCCTCCTCGTCAAGAATCTGGGCAGGAACGCCTTGCTGTCGTCGGCCTTCAGGGGCGACGGCTCGCTTTCGGAGATGTGCGTCGTGCCGGTCCTGGGAACCAAGGCCTGGCCGCCCAAGCCCGAGGATATCGCGCGGGCCTGCTTCACCGTTCCTGACGAAGCCGCCTTCAAGGCCAGACTGGGCGAAGTGACGATGCCGAATTTCTACGGAGTCATCCGCGACGCCCTCGCCAAATCGGGTCTCGCCGAAAAGGATATCGATTACCTAGCCATACTCCATTTCAAGCGCAGCGCCCACGCGGCCGTCCTGGCCGAGCTGGGGCTTTCCGAGGGGCAATCCACTTACCTCGACGAGTATGGCCACATAGGGCAGAACGACCAGCTCCTGTCGATAAAGCTCGGCCTCGAGTCGGGCAAGATCGGGGAGGGCTCGCGCATCGTCCTGGTGGGCGCCGGCCTGGGCTTTGTCTGGGCAAGCAGCGTGGTCCGCTGGGGAAGGTACGAAGAATGAATTCGAAGACCGGAGGAATAGCATGAGAATGAAGGAAAAGATTTGCCTGGTGACGGGTGGGGCCCGCGGGATCGGCCGGGCCATCGTGGACAGATTCGCCGAGGAAGGCGCGAAGATGGTCTTCGCCCTGGATGTGAACGATTCCGCCTTCGCCGAACTCCAAGCGGGCAGGGACAATGTCCGAGGGGCCGTCGTCAACGTGACGGATACTGCCCAGGTCCAGGCCTTCGTGGAGAAGGTCGTCGCCGAATTCGGAAAGATAGACGCGCTCGTCAACAACGCCGGCATCACCCGCGACGGCCTCATCCACAAGATGAGCGACGAGGACTGGGCCGCCGTCATCAACGTCAATCTCACCGGCGTCTTCAAGATGACGAGGGCGGTCGCGCCCCACATGATGGCGGGCGGAAGCGGGGCCATAGTCTCCATAGCCTCAGTCGTCGGTCTGGACGGCAACATCGGGCAATCCAACTACGCGGCCACGAAGGGCGGGGTCGTGGCCATGACGAAGGGCTGGGCCAAGGAATTCGCGCGCAAGGGAGCCAAGGTGAGGGTGAATTCCGTATCGCCGGGCTATTGCAGGACGCCTATGATAGAGACAGTCCCCGAAAAGGTGCTCGAACCCATCATCGCGAAGACGCCTCTGGCCAGGCTGGCCATGCCCCTGGACATCGCGAACGCCGTGCTCTTCCCCTGCGGCGACGAGTCGGTATTCATCACGGGGCAGGTGCTCCGCGTCGACGGCGGCCTGGTACTCTAGGAAGGGCGGCGCAGGCGGGGGCTTTCTACACAAGGTCGATCCCGGCCGGACATTCCGG
>CAZRYP010000122.1:0-7289 GCA_964604295.1 uncultured Treponemataceae bacterium | reverse complement strand
TCGAGCGAAGCGGCAAGGTCGCCGACACTTGCCTCGCTCGCCCCCTCGACTTCGAGAAGAAGATGGCATTGCGCGGGCGTCACTCCGCAGCATTCCGTCTGGGCGATGAGGGCCAGTTCGACCCTGCGTTCCAGCACCCTCAGGCCTTTGCGAAAATCCCGGATTGAATACGTGGACATGCGCGCTCTCCCTCCAAGCTTAACGTGATGGAACGAGTATGCATGTATATCACATTATATGTCAACAGCAACAGTCAAGAAGGTAAAACCCGCTTTCACCAGGCGTTGTCGTTGTTGGTTATGTATTGCTTGTAGCTGGATTCCAGCAGATACATGTTTTCCTGGAATGCGTTGAAATTTTCGTCGATGTTGTTGGACAGCCCGGATTTTTTCCCGTAATCCACATCATAGGTGAACCTCGTCCTGTTTTCCTTCAGCTCTATCGTCAGGACATACCAGATGCCATATTCGGCTCCCAAAGCCACCTTCACGGGATGGTATCCCTTCCCCGTGATGATCCCCAGCTCCTTGTCGCTGAACTCTATGGAATTCTTCGTGGACGCGAAACTATTGTTCATCCATTCCATGGACAGTTTATATCCGATGACGGTGTCCTTGTTGTGTTCGATTATCGTCTGGTATTTCACCCTCGATTGGCCTGGCGGCACCAGAGTCATGCAGGATGTGAAAAGCAGGCCCGCAAGCAGAATGGACAGCAACTTCATGATTTCCTCCCGATGGAGACCGGATCATCGGTTTCAACCCATGTACCCATCTACCACCCTAATCTACGCAGTTGCCAGGAGGTCGTGTGTGCGCTATCCCACGTAACGAGGCGCTCTGTCGCGGAGCCGGTCGACTCCGGCGGCTAGCGCGGAACCTGGATGGTCAGCATCTTGAGGCCGCCCGTGCCGACGGCGGCTACCGCGAGGGTATTTCTGCTCGCCACGAAATTGACGGATTCCCCGGAACCGAACCGAACCGAACCGTTGATGGAAGAGGTCGAGGAAGTAGTCTGCGCCCTGACCAGATTCCCGTCGCCTACCCATAACCCTGCCTCTCCATTGGCTATGAGCACGATGTCCCTGCCGCCGGCATCGCCCATGGATACCGCGTTGGATGACTGGTTTTCGGGAGGGACAAGGCTTCCGGCAAGGCTGGGCGCGGGAATGCCGGCCTTGAGAGTCCCTCTGCGGGCGTCCACGATGGCGATACCGCTCCTGTTGGCCGCGACAAGGTACAATTCCGCGTCCTCGAAGTAGGCCGATTTTGCCTTGGCTTCCGCGGTGGCAGGATAGGCGGAGAGATCGATGGACGCAGGAGCCGATCCCAGTTCGCCGTCTGCATATATATCGAGGCGGCAGTTCGTTGCGGGATCGGAATATTGCGCTTCGAATATCGCGACATCGGATCCGCCTGACACGACGGACCGCGCGTCGGGGTACCGGTGGTCACGCTCTCTGAAGTCTCGAGGGTCTCGGTATCCAGCGCATAGATACCTACGGCTGCCTGGTTCGAGCTGTAGGTTCCCGTGGTGACGAAGAGAACATCGTCCTCCCGCGAGAGATCCGTCGCGAAATATCCGGGGAGTTGGACCGATTTCTCGGATGAGAGCGACACGACGCCGGAATTGGAAAAATCCAGCGAGACCACCCGTGCGCTCTTGCCCTCGCCGCTCTGATCCGGAGTCTGTCCGGCCAGGAAAAGCGAGCCCGATTCCACGAGAACCGCGGCGATATCGAAGCCCGGGAAAAAGTGCGTGCTCTGGAGCTTGGGCTTGGATGGATTGGATATGTTGAAAACATCTATAGCGCCCGAGGCTTCATCGCCTCTGAGCATATAGCCTACCGCCGCGTATTGCCCGTTGGAACTCAATGCGACATGGGAGGCTTGGAGAAGCCTGCCTTGGGCATCCTCGGGGGGATCCACCTCGGCTACAAGCTTGATCACCGCCCCGCCGGGAGCGGAAACCGCCCTGGCCACCTCGTCGCCGCGCGTCCAGCCCGGAACGGATCGCGAATAAGAATCGGCGTCCGTTATATCCACGAGGCTCAATTCCACATCGCGGTAACTCAAGCGATCCGTTTCCTCCTCGCTGTTGTCGAGCGCGCAGGCGCCAAGGTACAGGAGGGAGAACATGAGGGCGGGCAAGGACAGGAATGTGAATATCCTGAATCTTGAATATTTCTGTTTCATCGCTTAGCGTACCTCTTTGCGGCAATGCTGTCCATACAATGAAAAGAGCCCCGGACGCGAGTCCGGGGCTCCAGCCCACGAGGGGCGGAATCGATCGGGAAAGCTTACTTCAGCCAGCCCTGCTCGACAAAGTATTTCCTGGCGCCGGGATGGTAGGGAATGAGCATCTGGTCGTCCGGAAGCACGAGATCCTTGGTGAACTGCTTCAGGAGGGCGGATACCGAGTGGATGGCCGGAAGATTCTCATAGAGGGTCTTGGTCATCTTGTAGACGAGGTCGGCGTCCATTTCGGCACGGGCCATGATGACATCGGGAGGGGTGCCGACCGTGGGAACGGGCGACGCCTGGTGCGGATAGGTGTTGGCCGGAATGTCGCGGCGGGTATAGGCCACGTTGACCTTCTTGAGGTTGGCGAGAGCCGCGTCGGTTATGGGGATCAGCTGGACCTTGCCGTCAAGAAGAAGCTCGGTCATGCCCGCCGCGCCCATGGCGAGGCCGAGGATACCGCCGTCGGCGAGTCCGTCCTGCATCATTTCGATGCCCTGGGTGTACTCGACGAAGCTGACTTTCATGTCCTTGTAGGTAAGGCCGTAGGCGGCCAAGGTTTCGCGGGCGTCGACTTCACCGCCTGAACCGACGGGGCCGACCACGATGCGTTTGCCCTTGAAATCGGCGACGGACTTGATCCCGCTCGACTTGGAGGCGACGACCTGGAAGACGTCCATGAAGAGTCCGCCCGTGATGGCGCGGATCCAGGGCATCTTCTCGGGGTAGGGGGCAACGCCGTTGGTGGCGCGATAGGCCTCGAGGGAACGAACCTGGGCGATATCGGCGTCCTTGGTGCGAAGCAGGTCGATGTTGTGGGGACTGCCGCCCGTGGCGATGGCTACCGCCTTGATGCCGGGGATGTTGGCGTTCCACAGGGAGCACATCGCTATGCCGGTGGGATAGTTGGTGCCGCTTACGCCTGCCGTACCCATGGTGAGGTGCAGGATGGGGGCGGCGAAGAGCCCCGATCCGCCGAGCGCGAGAGCGATCATCATGACGAAGAGCGCCTTGTTTCTCATCTGTTTCATTTCAGAAACCTCCTTAACTACTCTGACTATACTATACCCATATTTTTAGCCGGACCAAAGTCCGGCTGATTTCCGTCTCAGGCGGCGGCCACCGCCTTGTTTTTCCTTATGATCTGGATGGATATCCAACCCAGGGCGGCGAGAGCCAAGCCTATCAGATCCGTCTGCCATCCAGGGGTGATGAGGAGGAGGGCGGCGGCCAGGAATATCGGGCGAAGCCATACCGGAAGCTTGATGGTCAGGTAACCTTCCACGGCCACGGCCAGAAGGGCCGTTCCCGCAAGGCCGGTGACGGCCGCGAAGATGACTTCCGTGGCCGAGTCCGCGATGAGGAGCATGGCCGGCGAATACACGAAGAAGAAGGGAACGATGAAGCCGGCGAGGGCCAGCTTGAAGGCCGTCCAGCCCACTTCGCTCGATTTCGCGCCTGCGAGTCCCGCGCCGACGTAGGCAGCCAAAGCTACCGGCGGGGTGATGGTCGAAAGACAGGCGTAATAGAAGATGAAGAAATGCGCCTGGAAGGGTGCGACGCCCATCTTGGTGAGGATGGGAACCGCTATCGACGCCGCGATGACATAGCAGGCGCTCGTGGGGAGGCCCATGCCGAGGATGATTGCGACGACCATGCAGAGCACGAGGGCGATGATGACCCTGCCCTGGGAGAGAAGCACGATATTGTCGGCGAGGATGGCGCCTATTCCCGTCATGGCGAGCACCGCGATGATGAATCCCGCGTTGGCCATCGCGACGCCGATGCTCAGCGAGCTGCGCGAAGCCGCAACGGCGATGTCCCTCGCGGCCTTGGGACCGATCCTGGTTTCCTTGCGGACCCAGGAGAGAATCACGGTAAAAAGAACAGTGTAGAAGGCCGCGAACAAGGGCGTACGTCCGCTGGTCATCAGGTAGACGAGCACGATGATGGGGAAAATCATGTGACCATAGCGGAACACGGTTGCCTTGACATCCGGCAGTTCGCTCTTGTCCAGGCCCTTGAGACCCATGGACCTTGCCCTGAGATCGATCTGGAAGAAGACGGAGGCGAAATAGAGCAGAGAGGGGATTATCGCCGCCGCCGCGATGTCGATGTATTTCATGCCGAGGAACTCAGCCATGATGAAGGCCGCGGAACCCATGATCGGGGGCATGATCTGGCCGCCCGTGGAGGCTGCGGCTTCGACGGCTCCGGCGAAGTGGGGTTTGTAGCCTACCCTCTTCATGAGAGGAATCGTGAATGCTCCCGTTGTCGCGACATTCGATGCGGCGCTGCCGGAAATCGTGCCTATGAGGGCCGATGCGACGACCGCCACCTTGGCGGGTCCGCCTACCATCCGGCCGCCCAGCCCGAGGGCCAGGTCGTTGAACAGCTTGCCCAGACCGCTTCTCTCGAGGGTCGCGGCCAGGATCACGAAGATGATGAGGAAGGTCGAGGACACTTCAATCGGTATGCCGAAAATGCCCTGGCCGGTGAGGTACATCTGGTAGATGATCCTCTCGATCGTGTATCCCCTGTGGGAAAATACGCCGGGAGCGTATCTGCCGAAAAAGGCGTAGAGGAGGAAAATGAGCCCTAGGGCGAGCAGCTGCCAGCCCACCGAACGCCGGCATGCCTCCAGGATGAGAAGAATCAGTATACCGCCCATGATGTAATTGTCGGTGGTGGCGACGCCAGCCCTGATCAGGAATGCGTCCCTCGAGATGATGGTATAGACGATCACCACCAGTGTCGTAAGGACCAACCCCAGATCCAGATAGCTCGGCCTGTTCCTCGGAGACTTGTTGGTCGCGGGGAAATACAGCCACACGAGGATGAGGATGAACCCGACGTGGATAGCCCTGTGCTTGATCGTCTCAGGCATGCCAAAACGCGCCGTGTACAGGTGGTACGATACGAAGACTATCGAGATCGCCGCGATGATGGTCTTCCAGATCGGAAGGAAGTCCCTCCTGTATCTCGACTCGACTTCAGCCTTCTGCATGACCTTATCGATATCGGCCGGGTCCGTTCCCTGTGGCATTGCTGCCGCACTTTCCTTTTTCACACCTTACCTCTCTTGTTATACGTCAGGCTTCCGGGACTGCGAGCGATGATGCGAAGACCACTTCCCATGATCGGTCCGCCCCTCGCCTAGAATATCCTATATCCTATATCATAAATTATATCATGTGTTCCAGTATCGCGCAAGCAAAAAGATTGAAGCCGCCCGAAGGCTTTCCGAATCGAGGGCCGAAGACCTTCGGCCTCAGTTCTTGCGCAGCAAGGCGGCCATAGCCCGCTTTTCCCCGTTGCGGAGATGGGACTGCACGCTCTCGAAAATCCGTGCGGGATCCTTGGTCTTGAGCGCGTCGATGATGATGAGATGTTCCATGACCACTTCATTCACTACCTGCTCATGCATGGCCAGGGAATCTTCCGGGAAATAGCGAATCCTGATCGACATCTGGTGAACTCGCCTGATCGTGTCCTTCAGGAAGGTGTTGGGCAGATGTATATAGAGGATTTCATGCATTCGGGTGTCGGAGGCGACGTAGCGGTCGTTGTCGAATGGAGCCTGTCTCATATCGATTATCGCTTGCCTGAGCGATTCAAGTTCATTTTCGGGGATGAGGCTGACGCTCTTGCTTGCCGCGTAAGGTTCAAGGAGCTGGCGCATCTCCCAGTTGTTGAGGATGTCATCGGCCTTGACATCGGTGACCATGGCACCCTTGTTGGGTATGAGGGTGACAAGCCCCTCTGCTTCGAGACGCACGAGAGCCTCCCGCACGGGAGTGGCGCTGACCCCGAAATCCTCGGCGAGCCTGTCTATCGGCATCACGGAATTGGGGCCGTAGACATTTCGGATGATGGAATCCCGGAGAGCATCATAGATCTGGTCGCGCATGGAAAGTGTCACGATTTTTTTCGTCATAAAGTATCCAAGCCTCTGTCGTTCAGTATTAAAACCTGTCCGGAACGGAAAATCTGATATAATATATCATCGATTCAATAAGCTGTACAGAATTATCTCAAGGGGCGGCAATCGATAAAATTTGATGATTGATCCTTGCATATTCCACGGTTTCATGCTAAAATATATGATATAGGATCTGTGATATATTCACAAATAGGGGTGACGATATGGCGACAGTTGCCGAACAACTGGTGAAAAAATTCAAGGAAAAGGGAATCCGCTTCGTTTTTGGCGTACCGAGCGGTTCCTGGCTCTATTATATGGAAGCCATGCGGAAGCAGGGCCTGGATTTTGTTCTGGTGAGCAACGAGACAAGCGCCGGATTCATGGCCGATGTCTGCGCCAGACTTACCGGAATCCCCGCCGTATGCTACGGCACTGTCGGACCCGGAGCGACGAACCTCAGCACCGGCGTCGTGGGAGCCCTCCTGGACCGTTCGCCCATGATAGCCCTGTCGAGCGAGCCGCCCGAGAAGATGATAGGCCGCACGGTGCAGATGGCCATCGACCAGCAAGCTCTTTTCCGTCCCCTCACGAAGTGGACGACCAGGCTGACGGCCGAACGGGTCGACCAGATCGTCGACCAGGCCCTGAGGATCGCGATGGCCGAAGTGCCGGGACCGGTCCACATAGGGCTTCCCGAGGACCTGGGCTCCCGCGAGGCCATCTCCCATACTCCCGTTCCGACAGGACTGATTCCCGCCGCCCAGCCTGAAGCTCCGGGCGAGGAACTTCTCGCCTCCATGGAATCGGTGTTCCGCAAGTCGCGTCGACCCGTCCTGGCCCTGGGACTTTCCGCCGTCCGCAGCAAGGTCGGCCCCCTGGTCATCCAGATCGCCGAGAAGCATGGCATTCCCGTCATCCTCACCCCCATGGCCAAGGGCATGATTTCCGAAGATCATCCCTGCTACGCCGGCGTGCTTTTCCACGCCCTCAGCGACCAGGTCGCCGAAACCCACCGCCAGGCCGATCTCGTCGTCGCCGTAGGCTACGATCCTGTAGAGTTCAATTTCGAGGATTGGATGCCCAAGGTGCCTCTCCTCCATTTGGACACCACGGAAGCCGACATA
>CAZRYP010000121.1:0-7327 GCA_964604295.1 uncultured Treponemataceae bacterium | reverse complement strand
CATTGAAGGCTTTCGTGGAATCGGCCCAAGAAAGGCCTCCCTCCAGGTCGCTGGTGGAGGCGAGGTCGGCGTCGACCGTCGCTATTTTCCCCGACCTGCCGAATTCCTTCATGCATTCGGTCACAACCCAGCTCGCCATGTAGTCGCGGGAGGGATTGAGGGCGGGAAGCCGCGCCGGGTCGTAGGGGACGCGCTTGTCCCGTGGCTCGGCTTTCCGGACCCGCGAGCCGGCTCGCGCTTCGCCAGGCTCGGGAGGAAGGGAACCGGTGATTTCCCGGTATCGTTCGACACGGAGCTGCCTTCGCCGCTCCTGGAACCCGATCTCCTGGGCGGCCAGCTCGGCGGAGATCTCCCCCTTGTGGCTCACGCAGAAGCTCGAGAAGCCCCCGAAGCCCTTCCGTGTCCGGCAGATGATGGCGGTGGGCTTTCCATTCCGGGCCTTCCCCTTGAATTCGCGCAATGCCTGCAGGACGGCCCCGTAATCCGAGCTGTCCACCGACACCACGTTCCAGCCGAAGGATTCGAACCAGCCTTCCACGCCGTTCATGGGAAAGGCCATTGCCCGCGGATTGTCCAGCTGTCCTCCGTTCAGGTCGACCAGGAGACAGAGGTTGTCGAGTTTTTTGCCTCCCGCGAACATCACCGCTTCCCAGATCATCCCCGCCTGGAGCTCTCCGTCTCCGGTCAGGCAGAACACGTCGAACCGGGGCTCTTCCTTCCCGGCCAGGGCAAAGCCTTGGGCGACGCCGAGCCCATGCCCTTCCGGCCCTGTCGCGATATGGATACCGGGAAGCAGGGGGCCGGGATGGCCGTTCAGGATGCTTTCCTGCGAACGGGAGTTTTTCAATATGCTCCTGTCGAAGTAGCCGAGATCCGCGTAGACCGAAGCCAGGGCGGCGACGGCATGGCCCTTGCTGAGAACGAACATGTCCTGCCCGATCTTGGTCGGTTCCTCCACCGAATACCGCATGACGCCGCCGTAGTACAAGGCCACCAGCGGAACGACGGCGGAAAAGGCCCCGCCGATGTGGATGCCCCTGTCGATCGCGTCCCTCCCCTGTTCAAGGCACAGGATCCGGATGTCGGAGTCTTTTATCCTCAGCAGGGAGAGAATACCTTCATTCATGATCTCAGCTTCCATTGTGCTTCCTTTCCAGCCTTTCCCGGACGGCATTCTTGGTCTCCTCCTGCCCCGGAGCGTCGATATCCAAGATACCCCCGGAAACAAGGCGTTCCAGAGCGGGAAGAACTATCCTATCGGGAAGGGAGAGAATGATCTCAGGATAACTCCGGTGTGTCACGCTGGATATGGCTTTGAGCTCTTCCCGCGACTCTTTTTGCGGTTCCCGCCGCTCTTCCGGGTATCCCGAGCCCCATTCGACCGAAAAGAGACGGTCGAAGATAAACCCGAGATTGATTTCCCCGGCCCAGCCGTAGCCCTGATTGAGGGCGAGGGACACGCAATTCCCGCTGTTTATGCGGGCGAAAAGCCAGGCGTCCAGCGGGGAGAGGATATGGCCGCAGGCCACTTGCGGGTACTGCATGACGGCATTCAGATATCCCTGGCCTGTGCCGCAGCCCCCTATCACCAGGTCCGCGATGTCCAGGTGGATCAGCAGCGCGGATATGAAGCCGGTATGGGTATAGAGCAGCGCAGGGGCGTCACCCTTGCTCGTCATCCCCGCGTTGACAACCTCCAGGCCCCGTCCCTCCAGCGCCGACATGATGGCGGCATTCTTGTCGGCGGCGCTGATTTCGTTCACTACGGCTACTCTCACATGTTCCCCCTTATCAAGTTCATAGCCCGATCCGGTGGTGCTCTCTCTGCACCTCCGTACACCAGTTCCCGACGTTCCAGCTTCCATACACACCGAGGCCTCCGAGTTCGTCATCCCCGATATAGACGGGTACGGTGACCACGGAGAGCCCGTCGTAGGCGTGGGCTTTTTCCAGAGCTTCCTTGAACGAGACGGCATCGTAGCCGCCGAAGAGAGCGTTCACTCCCTTCACCGATCCCGCCAGGGCCGTGTAATCGACGTCCACGGAATCGTTCGTCCGGTAGGCATGTCCAAATTGGGCCACCTGGAGTCCGGCGATGGCCCCCATGCTCCGGTTGTCGAAGATGATGAGGCATCCGCGCGCCCCGTGCTCCACCCCGTCAAAGATTATCTGGGGGGTCATGGTGAAACTGCCGTCGCCGCTGAACGCGAAGGTGTAGACCGGCTTGTCCGCCATGGCGGTGCAGAGAAGGCCGCTCGCCGCCAGCCCCATATAGGATGACCCAGTGTCGGAGAAGGTGAGGCCGGCTGCCTCGTCCTCCACTATCTGGAAACCGTTGGCCTGGACGTCGCCGGCGTCGAAGTACCGCGCCGCCCCCTTTTCAACCGCGAATCGGTAGGCTGTCTCTATGGCCGCCGGCTGGGTGAGCACCTTCCTCCCCCAGACGGGGTCGAAAAGGGCGGGATTGGAAAAACGCATACTCTTCAGCTCCTGCCATTCCCGTTTTTTAGCCAGATTGGCCTCGAGCCACGACGAGGTGCCGGCTTTCGGCGCAAACCCCGCTTTCCTGAGATAGTCTATCCAGGACCGAAGGTTGCTCCGCGCGTCGCCGACAACCGCGACCGTTCGATTGTAATGCCCCGCGTCCATGGCTCGGGTATTGAAATTGACCACGTTTCGCGCCTTCTTCCACGCCGTTCCCGAACAATCCCACTGGCATACGGCCCTGGCGCCGATCACTATCGCCAGATCGGCTTCATTCATGGCGAAATTCCCGCAGATGCTCCCCTTTGAGCCGCCCACCGCCATGAACCTCCGGGAGGAATAGGGAACCACGCCGCTCATCTTCGCCCCTGGAACGATCACCGCGTCCAGAAGCTCCGCCAGTTCGAGCAGCTCGGGGCCGCAGTCCGCCGCGCCCCCTCCGAATTTGATGGTCACGGCGCTGGCGGCGCCGGCTAGGCGGGTGGCTTCCGCGAAAATCTCCTGGTCGAGGCAGGCCGCGGGAGCGTACCGAGGAGGCACAGGGAGTTCCAGAAGGTTGCAGGTCTCCATCACCGCCGACTGGATATTCATGGGAAGGAGGAAGAAAAAAGGTCCCGGAAAATCGGGGTTGAAAACCGTGGAGGCTCCCAGCCTCAAGGCCGTGAATACCGATTCCGGCGTGTGGATCTGATACCCCGATCCCATCGTGTTCGCCAGCGAAAGGAAGCCCCCCTGCCTGCCGATGGGAATCTGCTGCATGTTGGGTCCCTCGTCGTGGGAGGTTTCGTCCCCATATATATGGTAGACACCGATCCCGTTCGAGGCCGATCCCAATGAGCCGGCGAATGCGTGGAGGGCGCCCGGCCCGATGGATGTCACGACCGCCGCGGTCTCCCCATAATGCCACTTCAGCATGGTGGCGCAGTGGGCCGCCTCGGTTTCGTTGCGGAGGTTCCACATGCGCAAGGCCCCTGCCCTTTCATAGCAGGAGAGCACTTCTCCGAGGACGGTGCTCCCGTGGCCAAACACGCCAAGAAACTTCCTGACCCCCTGGTTTAAAAGCCCGATAACCAGCGCTTCGCTCATCGAAACAGCCTGAAACTGGGGAATATCCCCCTTTTCGACGGCGGTTCGGACACAGCCGTTTCTGACTACCGCTCGAGCGCGAAGTTCCATTCCGTTCGTGTTCATGTTGGTTATTGTACAATCGTATTTATTATTAGTCAATTAAATGAAGAAAGAATTTGACATGTGAGCAATTGAATTGTACAATCTACAACTATTGGAGATTTATCTGTTTTCGGTTGTGTGCCAAAAGACCGCCGAAGCGGCCTAAAGCCTTAGGAGGTAGTTACATGAAGGGAAAGAAATTTTTTGTGGTTGCGGCCGCGCTGCTGCTGATCGTTCCCGCCGTGTTCGCGGCGCCGGTTCTCATCGCGTTCAGCGTCTCCACCACGAGCAATCCGTTCTATGCGACCATGGCCCAGGGAGTGAAGGACGAGGCCGCCGCTCTCGGTTACGAAGTGATCATCCTGGATGCCCAGAACAAGATCGAGAAGCAAGTGGCCGATGTCGAGGATGCGCTCACCAAGAATATCCGCGTCCTTCTCATCAACGGAGTGGATGACGGAGCCATTCCCCTGGCCCAGAAAGCGATGGCCAAGGGGATTCCCGTCATGGCCCTTCAAAGGAACCTCGGCGCGAGCAACATGACGGCTTTCATCGGCACCAATAACGTGGTCCTGGGAGAGCAGCTCATCCACTGGTACGCAAAGACCCTGCAGGGAAAAGCTTCCAAGGTACTCATCCTTACCGGTACGCCGGGCGCCGCTTCTTCCGAGGACAGGATAAAGGGGATCAACGCTACCCTTTCCAAATACCCGAACATCCAGGTACTGGCCTCCCAGACCGGCTATTATGACAGGGCAAAATCCCTGCCCGTCGCCGAAAACCTGCTCCTGAGATACCCGGACGCGGAGGCGATCCTCTGCCTGAATGACGAAATGGCCATGGGCGCCCTTGCCGCCGCTTCCTCGATGAACAGGACCATCAAGATCACCGGCATGGACGCCAACCCTGATGCCCTCAAGGCCGTAGCGGAGGGGAGACTGTACATGACGATCGCCCTTCCTCCCTATGATATCGGAAAGATCGGCGTCCAGTTCGCGAAGGAAGTTCTTGCCGGCAAGCAGGTCCAGGCAATGAAGATCATGGATGTTTCATTCGTTACCAAAGAAAATGTCGGACAGTTCAGAAAATAAGGCACCGTACAACGATGGCCTCGGGACTCCCAAGGGAGCCTCGGGGCTTTCGGTTGAAGGGATATCCAAGGGATTCCCCGGCGTCCAGGCCCTGGACGATGTCTCCTTCTCCCTGCGAAAGGGAGAAGTGCACGCGATCCTGGGCGAGAACGGCGCCGGAAAGTCTACCCTGCTCAAGATCCTGAGCGGGGCGCTTCATCCCGATTCGGGGCGGATCGTACTCGACGGACACGAAGTCTACCTCAAGGATCCGGGTGCCGCTTCGGAGACGGGAATCGCGGCGATATACCAGGAACTGAGCCTTGTGCCCTGGCTCTCCGTGGCCCACAACCTTTTCCTGGGCAGGGAATGGATGGTCGGCCGATTCGTCATGTCTCCGAAGAAGCTCCACCGGAAAGCAAGCGAGGTCTTTTCCACCCTCGGCCTCTCCCTCGACCCGAACGCCCTCGCGGGAAATCTCGGCATGGCGGAACAGCAGCTTGTGGAAATCTCCCGGGCCTTTTCCCGCAATGCCCGTTTTATCCTGATGGACGAGCCGACGGCGTCCCTCACGGAAACGGAAATCAACCTCCTTTTCGGAAAGATAGAAACCCTGAAAAAGGCGGGCGTCGGCATCCTCTACATATCCCATCGTCTCGAAGAGATTTCCCGCATAGCCGACCGCGTGACGGTCATGCGGGACGGGAAAAGCGTGTACAGCGGACCGGCTGGCGAGCTTTCCCTTCCTGAACTCATTTCCCGCATGGTCGGACGGTCCATCGGCAACCACTATCCGAAAGAGGCCGCAAGCCCCGGGGAGATTCTTCTGGAGGCTCGAGACGGCGTATCCGGCGCGGAGGGGATCCTCCTGACGCTTCGCAGGGGCGAGGTCGTCGGGTTGGCCGGACTCGTGGGGGCCGGAAGAACGGAATGGGCCCGGAAAGCCTTCGGCGCCGACCCTGATCCGGGAATACGGATGAAGATCGGCGGTACCGAGGTTTCGGTCGACTCTCCCCGCCACGCGCGGGACCTGGGAATGGGCATGGTGCCGGAGAACAGGAAGGACCATGGACTCATATCGGGCAGATCGGTGCTTCATAATATAACGATCACCGTTCTCGATTGGGTTTCCCGTCTCGGTATCGTCGATCGTCGCAAGCAGTCCGCCGTATCCGCGGATTACATAGGAAAACTGTCCATCAAGTGCCCCTCGGATTCGGCCGACATCGCCACCCTGAGCGGCGGAAACCAGCAGAAGGCGGTTCTGGCCAAATGGCTGGCCCGGAGAGGCAAGATCATCATCCTCGACGAACCCACCAGGGGGATCGATGTGGGGGCCAAGCTGGAGATGTACCAGCAGATGAACGCCCTGTGCCGGGAAGGCAAGGGAATCATCCTCATATCCTCCGATCTTCCGGAGCTGCTCTCCATGAGCGATCGCCTCTATGTCATGCATGAAAGAAGGTTCGTCGCCTCTCTCTCCAGGGAGGAGGCCAGCCAGGAACGGGTTCTCGGCTACGCGTCGGGCCTCGATGAAAGCCAAATAATACGGAATGGGAGTGAAGGGGTATGAAAACGCAGCAGAGGAGCGGTCTCGCGACGGTTCTGGCCCGCTATGGTTCGTTCGGAGTCCTCTTCGTCATAACCTTGGCCATGGCCCTGGCGAACAAATCATTTCTCACCGTTCCCAACCTCATCAATGTGGCGCGACAGGTTTCCATCAATACCATCATCGCGGCGGGCATGACCTTCATCATCATCACGGCGGGCATCGACCTCTCGGTAGGGTCACTGGTAGCGCTTTCCAGTTGTGTAGCCATGATCGTCATCGAGGCGACCGGCTCATCCCTGCTGGGTATAGGAGCCGGAATCCTCGTAGGCGGCGCGGCCGGAGCTTTCAATGGCACCTTCGTGGCTATAGCCGGAATTCCGCCATTCATAGCAACACTGGCGGGCCTCACCATCTATCGGGGAATCGCCCTGATCATCACCGGCGGAACACCGATCATCAGGTTCGAAGGAGGCTTCCTCACGCTTGGCCAGGGCATGGTGCTGGGCATCCCGGTGCCGGTTATCATCATGGTCGCGGTGGTGGTTCTCATGGATTTCCTTCTTACCAGGACGGCTTTTGGAGCCCATATCTATTCCGTGGGGGGAAACGAGGAAGCGAGCCGCCTCTCGGGAATCAAGGTAGGAAAGGTTAAATTCCTGGTCTACGTCACGGGGGGAATGCTCACCGCCCTCGCGGGCATGGTTCTCATGGGACGGCTCTCATCCGCCCAGCCCAACACCGGGGAAGGATTCGAGCTCGATGCCATCGCGGCGGTCATTCTGGGGGGAACGAGCCTCATGGGCGGAAGAGGCACCATCTGGGGCACCATGATCGGGGCCTTCATCATCGGGATCCTCAACAACGGATTCAATCTCATGGCCGTGGACGCGCATTTCCAGCTAGTCGCCAAGGGGGTCATCATCCTCCTCGCCGTGCTCCTGGACCGCTATCTCAAGCGGAAGCAACCTTAAGTGGGAGAATCTTGGCAGCGGTCAAATTTGGTTAATCTTCGCTTCAATTTCCATTATTACTTTAAAGGCTATTATTGGCC
>CAZRYP010000120.1:0-7440 GCA_964604295.1 uncultured Treponemataceae bacterium | reverse complement strand
CGCGCTCCGCATCGGTAAGGGCTGCCCCTCCCACTTTCAGGGGAAGGACAAGCCTCACCGTGCGCGAGTCCATGGCCATGTCCCACTCTACAGGGGCCCAGTCGAAATACAGGAGTTCGCCCGATTCGGGGCTGGCCGTACTTCCCACGAGACCGGAACCCGCAAAATCCCCCGCGTAGTGGAGAAAGTAGTACGCGTTTCCTGAAAAGCCCTTCCCGCCCGCGAGGACTATATCGAATTTTCCCGACCCCAGGGCCTTAATCGAGAGGGGTTGCCTTACGCCGCCGGGAAGATCGGCATAACATCCGTCCATGTCCCAGACCGGCTCGAAGGCCTCCCCCTGGAAGTAGAATCCGTGCATGAGGCCGCCCGAGGCTTCCCATTTCAGGCTGTAGTAAATGTCTGCCTTGCCGTCCGTCCTCAGCACGACGGTGATGTCGGCCGAATCGAGGGAGGTGGAGAGAGCCGAGACGCCGCCTGCGCCGGCGAAGAGCGCGACCGCAAGGACAGCGGCGACACAGAATCGTTTCATTCGATCTCCTCCCTCACCGACATGAGGCCTGAGGAAGTCAGGCCTCCGTCGATCTGAATCCGCCCCTCCCTGAGCAACAGGGCCTTTTCCCTCAGCGACGCGGCGACACGCTCCTCCGCGCCCGTGAAGGGATCCCTGTCCTCGAGGCTGAAGCGTTTTTCGGTGGCGGCCTCGTCCATTTCCTTCAAGAAGATATCGACGATCCCGAGCGATTCCTCGAGAGCCTCGTCCGCGAGGGGGTCGTTCCGGCCTTCCCTTCTGCATGCGTCCAGATATTCTCCCGCCGCGAGCGCCACAAGCCCCGCGGCCTCGGCTACCTTGCCATCGGCTATCCTGATCCTGGAGAGCCTCCCCCTGGTCTCCTCCGCATGCTGGATCTTCTTTTCCCTCAGGCGGCGGAGAGCCGCCTCGCTCGCGGCGACGGCGGCCTTGGGTCCCCAGCCCAGAACCAGTGCCGCGGTTCCGGTCAGCGTGACGATGGCCGATCCCGCGATCAGGGCTAGCCCGAGGGGGAGCCCTGCCGACAGAGCCGCCAAGCTGGAGGCTAGCCCGGCGAATCCGCTGCCTATCCCCAGGGGAGACCGCATGTACCACCCGAGATATTCTTTTGGACGCATGCGAGGACTTTACTATTCCGGAACCCCCCTGGCAAGGAGCCGGAAATCAAGCCCGAAAGAACGATGGGTTGTATCAGCGCTGCTTGCGTTTTGCGGACATGCGCGCCAGCCAGTCGGGAAATTCCTTTTCCACGAATTCGAAGATGTCATGCGCTTCCTCGATGCACGATTTGAGCGCGGGATCGGCGTTCGTCTTGAGCGCGAGCCCCCTGTCCGCTATGTCGTGGAGCCCTGCCATTATTTCCATCCGCGAACGCATGAAGGTGAGCCATCCACCCGATTTGAAGCGAAAATAATCCCTTCGGGGAACGGGAGCATGGGCAGGTTCGAGGAGCCCCTCGGCCACAAGGTGTCTGGCAGCTACCGAGACTGCGCTTTTCGAGGCGCCGAGCGTATCGCAGAGATCGTTGAGCGAAAGACTGATCTCGTCGGCGATGAGTATCGTGCCCAGAACCCGACCCGTCATGCGCGGCATTCCCAATTGCTCGAAGAAAAGGCCCAGGTCTTCGATGAAATGCATTTCTTCGATGTTGTGGATCACGCTAGCCTCCGAATATACGGAGAGTATAGAAGGCGACTTCATCACTGTCAACGAAAGCCGGTCGGACGGTTTTTGTATTCTATACTTTCGGTATTTACAAAATGTTGGTATCGTTCCATACTATCCTTTAATTCATAATGCCCCCTCCGGGACGAAGAGGAACCGCCATGAAGGACGATTTCCAGCCCGAATCGCTGCAGGGACTGAGCGATCAGGAAGTGATCGAGCGCATTGCCAGGGACGGCTACAACGAACTCCCCGCCTCGAGGAAGAGGACTGTCTTCCGCATACTCTGGGATGTCGTTCGCGAACCTATGTTCCTCCTGCTCATAGCCTGCGGCGTCCTGTATCTCATCCTGGGCGACAGGGACGAGGCCTTGATGCTCATGGGCTTCGTCTTCGTCGTCATCGGAATCACGCTCTTCCAGGAGAACAAGACGGAGAAGGCTCTGGATGCCCTGCGCGACCTGTCGAGTCCGCGCGCCCTCGTCATCAGGAACGGGCAGCAGATCAGGATCGCAGGACGAGATGTCGTCACCGACGACATCATTCTCCTGGCCGAGGGAGACAGGGTGCCCGCCGACGCGGTCGTACTGCGATCCATAAATCTTTCGGTCGACGAATCCCTGCTCACAGGCGAATCGGTTCCTGTCCTCAAGCGCGTCTGGAACGGCTCCGAATCCATAGGAAGGCCGGGCGGAGATGATCTGCCCTACGTCTACTCGGGCTCCATGATTGTCCGCGGGCAAGGCATAGCGCGGGTCCTGGGGACAGGCATGAAGACCGAGATCGGAAGGATCGGCCGGGCATTGCAGATCCTGGAAAACGGCGAAGGCCACGAAGGGGATCTCCAGCACCAGACCGCGGGCATTGTGAAAACTTTTTCATATGTCGGACTCAGCCTCTGCCTGGCCGTCGTCGTCATTTTCGGCCTCACGCGGGGCGACTGGCTCCGTGGGATCCTGGCTGGCATCTCCCTGGCGATGGCCACGCTCCCGGAGGAATTCCCTGTCGTCATGACGATTTTTCTCGCCCTCGGCGCCTGGCGCATATCCCGACGCAACGTGCTCGCGCGCAAGGCTCAGGCGATAGAAACCCTGGGCTCGGCCACCGTCCTCTGCACCGACAAGACAGGAACCCTCACCCTCAACAGGATGACGGTAGCCTGCCTCAACGCCCGCGGACACACATGCGAAGTCTCGAGGATCGCGGCTGCCCTGCCCGAGGAGTTCCACGAGATAGTCGAATACTCTATCCTCGCGAGTCCCGCCGACCCCTTCGAGCCGATGGAGAAGGCGATGAAGGAGCTCGGCGCCCGCACGCTCAACAACACCGAACATCTCCATGGAGACTGGTCCCT
The DNA here is from genome assembly GCA_964604295.1 of uncultured Treponemataceae bacterium. Lineage (GTDB taxonomy): Bacteria > Spirochaetota > Spirochaetia > Treponematales > Rectinemataceae > CAZRYP01. The sequence goes on along the minus strand of CAZRYP010000120.1, from coordinate 4,390 downwards.
CGTCCGGGAATACCCCCTCTCCGAAAAGCTCCTGGCCATGAGCAGGGTCTGGGAATCCCCGGACGGACAGCGCTATGTCATAGCGGCCAAGGGAGCTCCCGAAGCGATAGCCGATCTCTGCCATCTGGGCGGGGAAGAGAGGAGAAGGCTCGATGCCGATATAGACGCGATGGCCGACGATGGCCTGCGTGTCATCGGCGTGGCATGCGCGTTATTTTCCAAGACAAGCCTTCCAGAAGTCCAGCACGATTTCGACTTCCGCTTCCTGGGCTTGCTGGGCCTGCAGGATCCCGTACGCCCCAAGGTCTCCGAAGCCGTGACGGAGTGCAGGTCGGCAGGCATCCGGGTCATCATGATAACAGGGGACTACCCGGGCACAGCGAAGAACATCGCCCGATCCATCGGTCTCGAAAACCCCGACATGGTCATAACCGGACCCGAGCTGGATGAAATGAGCGATGTCGAACTTGCCATGCGCATAGGCAAGGTGAGCATATTCGCGCGCGCCGTGCCCGAGCAGAAGCTCAGGATAGTCCAGGCTCTCAAGGGCAATGGCGAAGTGGTGGCGATGACGGGAGACGGCGTCAACGATGCTCCGGCCCTCAAGGCGGCCGACATCGGAATCGCGATGGGCGGCAGAGGCACCGACGTCGCGCGCGAATCGGCCGCCCTCGTCCTCCTCGACGACGACTTTTCCTCCATCGTGGCCGCGGTGCGCCTGGGGAGAAGGATCTACGACAATCTCCAGAAAGCCATGACCTTCATCTTCTCCGTCCATCTGCCGATAGCGGGTATGTCGTTGCTGCCAGTCCTCTTCGGCTGGCCGCTTGCCCTCCTGCCGGTCCATATAATGTTCCTGGAGCTCATCATCGATCCCGCATGCTCCGTGGTGTTCGAAATGGAAGAGGAAGAAAAGGACATCATGAAGCGCAAGCCGCGAGGGAAGGGAGAAAAACTCTTTGGACCCAGGATGGTTTTTACCGGGCTGTGCCAAGGTTTTGTCGTGCTCGCCATAGTCGCGGGACTGTACGCCTGGGCGCTGGGGAGAGGCTTCGGCGAAGGCGAAGCCCGGGCCATGTCCTTCGTCACCCTCGTCTTCGGCAATATCGGGATGATTTTCGCGAACCGCTCATGGACTAGGAGCATATTCGAGAGCCTGAAAGTTCAAAACAAAGCCTTGTGGTGGGTAACGTTCGCAGCCGTGGCATTCCTGTGCATCGCGGTCTTCGTTCCGGCGGTCAACGAAAGAGTCTTCAGTTTCTCCCCCCTCCATCCATGGGAAGTCGGATTCAGCATCGTGACGAGCCTTGTGGCGATTCTTGCCAATGAAATCTCGAAATTGCCGGTTTTCAGGAAGCTGTTCGAGAAAAAGTGAGCATTGAGGTGAGCGGCAAGCGATTGCTTTTGAAAAATCCCATCCATTCGACTATCATATGGGTAAATGCGGCCGCCTCGTGACCTGCATGAGGCTTCCGCTTCGACGGTGGATCGAGGCCGCTCCTCGCGCCTTCAAGGAGAGACGATGGAAGACGTATTTAGGACAAGATTCGCCGATTTGCCCACACCCATAGAGGAGCTGAAACGGCTCTCCGCCGAGCTGGGAGGTCCAAGAATTTTCGTGAAGAGGGACGATCAGACTGGCTTGGCTTTCGGCGGCAACAAGACGCGAAAGCTGGAGTTCCTTCTGGGCGACGCCCTGGCCAGGGGAGCCAGGACTCTCGTCACCGCAGGGGCGGCCCAGTCCAACCACTGCAGGCAGACGGCTGCCGCGGCGGCCAAGTTCGGCCTGGGATGCGTTCTCGTCCTCAACGGCACCCCGCCCGCGGAACTCAGCGCCAACCTGCTCCTTGATAGACTCTTCGGGGCAAGAATCGTCTGGGTCGAAGACAGGAAGGACAGGGAAAGGGTCCAGGAGGAGTGTTTCCGCGATCTGGAATCGAAGGGCGAGGCCCCCTACTTCGTACCCTACGGGGGGTCCAGTCCCATAGGAGCCCTTGGATACGCCTTTGCCGTGAAGGAAGTCCTGGACCAGGGCTTCGTCCCCGACTACTTCGTATTCGGCACCTCGTCGGGCGGCACCCATGCCGGCCTGGTTCTCGGCGCCAGGATATTCGGCTACAGCGGGAAGATCCTGGGGATCAGCATCGACGAATCCGAGGCCTGGCTCCAGGCTCGGGTTTCCTCGCTCGCGTCCGATGCCTCGGAGCTGCTGGGAGAGCGCGTCGCCATAAAACCGAGCGAAATTCTCGCCGACGATTCGTACTGCGCGGCCGGTTACGGTGTCCTTACGGACGCTGAACTGGAAGCGGTGAGGCTTTTCGCGAGAACGGAAGGCCTCCTTCTGGATCCCGTATATACTGGAAGGGCGGCCGCCGGTCTCATCGATCTCGTCCGGAAAGCCGGATTCGGACGCGGTAGCACTGTTCTTTTCTGGAATACCGGCGGACAGCCCGCCCTTTTCGCCGAAAAATATCAACATATCCTGGCACGATCCATGCCATAATCGCGACGAAGGAGTCCACGGTGCCCCAAAGAACGACAACACGAACGATGATTCCCCTTCTCCTCTTCCTGGTCCTCACCGCTTCGCAGCCCACAGCCCAGACAAAGACTTCGCCGGAATACAAGGCTTCGAATTCAGGCAAGGAGAGGAAAACCACGGTCTTCGAGGAGTTCCCCTCCTCCCTCGGCGTGACTTTCGCCTCGATCGAAACCTTCGTTCGGAAAAACCGGCCTGGAGCTTTGCGTCGGCGGCACCTGGGATCCTTCGAACCTCTATGGTCCGATTTACTATTACTCGGTGACGGGCGCTTTATCCCACCGGCTTTATGCCGAGGATTTCGCCGACTGGTTTTCGGGCGGTCTCTACCTCGTCCTCTATGGAGGACACGCCGGCGAGGACGGCTACGTGTACGATGCGGATCTGGATGTAAATGTACGCACGGGCTACAAACCCTATGTATACGCGGGAGCCGGAATCGGCCTCGAGACGGTTCTGTTCCGCCACTTCAGCCAGGAAGTCCAGTTCCTGTACATAGGGCAGTTCCTCAACGATCCGGGCATTGGTTTCGGCGTCAATTTTTCACTGCGGTACCGTTACTGAAGCCGGTTCATTCTCCCGCGACGCTGCGGTTCCTGCCCGCGTTCTTAGCCTCGTAGAGGCGAGCATCGGCCCTCGCCACGATGGCATCGAGCGACTCTCCCCTCGAAGCCCGTGCCGCGCCCACGGAGACTGTGACCGCCAGCCTGCTTCCCCCATCCAGATCGATCCAGCTTTGCTCGACGATCTTCCTCACCCTTTCGGCGATGGCCCACAGATTTTCCAGGGAAACGTTCGGGCAGAGAAGGATGAATTCCTCGCCCCCCCAGCGCACGGCCGCGTCGAGGGGGCGCACCGCCGAAGACAAGGTTGTGCCGACCATCCTCAGCACCCTGTCGCCGACAAGGTGGCCATGGGAATCATTGACCAGCTTGAAGCGGTCTATGTCGACCATGAGAAGGGCAAATCCCTCAGCTCCCTCATCCATAGCCCGGAAGCGAGGTTCGGCCATTATCTGGAGGAATCTCCTGTTGCCCAGCCCCGTAAGCTGATCAGTGAGGGCTTCGTGCCTCACCCTTTCGAGTTCGGCGAGAAGGGAGGAACGGTCCCTCAGGTCGGAGAATATCTCGATGGCGCCGACTACCTTGTCCGATTCATCATCCAGGGGGGCGGACCATACGATGATGGGAACCCTGTGGCCATCCCTGTGGTGCATATAGACTTCCGCTTCCATGACTTTCCCGTCCTGCATCGTCGCCGCGAGAGGGCAGCCGTGAAGGCAGAGCTGGATCCCGTCGGCAGTGATATGCCTGAGGAGGTTGTCGGAACAGCGGGTGCCCAGGACCCTCTCCTTCGAGTACCCGGTCAGGCGCTCGGCGGCGGGATTCCAGAAGCTGATCCTCCGCTCGGGATCCACGAAATACACTCCACTGTCGAGCCTCGTCATCAGTTCCCTCAAGCCGGCATCGTCTTTCATTGTAGCTCCCCCTCAACAGGCAAAGGATCGATGCAAGTGTAGTCTTTTTCTGGGTTCCCAACAATATCGGCGGCTTCAGGCCCCCGGTTTCATGCCCTTGACCCAGTAGGCGCTTCCATCGGGTTCGCGCTCGAGGAAGCGGTAATCTATGAGATAGCGGCGCAGGGCGGCATAATCGGGATCGGCCAGTGTCAGGATGGAGTCGACCTCCTTCTGGGTATACAGACGGCCCTGTGAGAAGCGTTCGGCTATCCTGCGGAGAATGACGAGCTTTTCCTTCTCCTTGCGCGGTATGCGCAGGAGACGTCCGTCGGCCCCGAGATACTTGTCTTCTATCATGTCGGCCTCCTCCCTCGTCACGACAGCCCTGTCGT
>CAZRYP010000119.1:0-7475 GCA_964604295.1 uncultured Treponemataceae bacterium | reverse complement strand
CACGACTGTCGCCGTCGTTCCCGGCTACGCCCTCACCGCGCTGCAGGCCTTTACCGAAGAGGCTCCGCTCCAGCCCGGCCAGCGCGTGATGATAATCGGCGCCGCGGGAGGCGTGGGGCAGCTGGCCGTCCAGGTCGCCAGGCACAAGGGCGCCTATGTCATCGGTTGCGATGTGGAGGAATGCCGCCAGGAGATACTGGACAACGGGGCCGACGAAGCCATCTCCGGAAAGGAAGCCGTCCTGGAAAGATTCCGCGCTGAAAAGCTGGACGTCATCCTCAGCGTCGCCACCATCACCGAGGACGAACTGCGGGAATATCTATCGATAGTGAAGAAGGGTGGCTATTTCGTCTCCACCCTGGGATTGAAGAACAAAGTGTACTCCGGTCCCGACTATGACGGGAAGAGAAGCCTGGCATCGCTCTGCCTTTCCAGGGAACTGGAGGCCGAGTTCGGGATACATTGCGTCTGGATGACGGTAAAAAGGGGCGGCGAACGTCTCGCCCGGATCGTCGAGCTCCTCGACAGCGGAGCCATGCATGTCATCATCAACAGGAAGGTCACCATGAGCCAGTACAAGCAGCTCAACTACGATTTCGAGGCGGGCAAGCTACGCGGCAGGAACCTGGTCCTGATCGAGGGATACGTAGGCCGGTGATTCCCCGCCGTGGCGCGGCTCAATCCGCCAGCATGATCCTGATGATCTCGATGTCCGTCGGACGCATCCCGACCGAACCGATGTGTCCGACATTTCGGATCGTACGTTCCACATCCGCGCCCACGAGTCCTTCGCCCGATGAAAAACCCTTCCCCTTCATGCTCATTTCGTGAGCCGTGATCGCCGCTTCCAGGGCTATGGAGATCTTGGCGGCGCAGGAAGACTTGGCGCCGTCGCAGAATATGCCGCCGGCCGTGGCTATGGCGTTCGTGATCGTCATCGCGATCATGTCGTATCCGCCGCCATGCAGGTAGGTTATGCCTGCTCCGCTCCCTACGGCGGCCGAAACCGCGCCGCAGTACGCGGAAAGCTTGCCTATGTATTCCTTCTGCTCAAGCGCCACCAGGTTCGATATGACGAGGGCGCGCAGCAGCCTGTCGTGCCCTACCTTCAACTCCCTGGCGTACTCGACGACGGGAAGCGAGACCGTGATGCCCTGATTTCCGCTGCCTGAATTGATCACGACGGGAAGGGCGCAGCCTCCCATCCGGGCATCGCTGCCTGCCGCGGCCTGGGCCCTGGCCCGCGACCTTACGCCGCCGCCTTCCCTGGCGAGTATGGTCTTGCCCACGGAAACCCCGTAATCGTTCTTCAGACCTTCGTCCGAGATGGCCTCATTGAAGCGGATCTGCCGGTCGAGCAGCTCGGATACATCATCCAGGCTGACCGTTTCGGCGAATTGCAGGATGTCCCTCACGTTCAGGAGATCATAGCCCGGCCGTGCCGCGTCCGCGCCGGCCTCGCCTTCCTTCTTTTCGGACTCGAAGATCGTGACGCCGTTCTTCCTGATGCGGAAAATGTTCGTGTGGGTGTTCTGTATGATGACTTCGGCGCTCTGCCCGCCGGCGCGGACGATCGCTTCGATGTAGAGGCCTTCTATGCCTTCCGCGAGCAAAGCCTTGCAGAAACCGGCATCGCGCAGCCGCCTGACTTCCGCCAGGTCGTCCATCGTCACCGATTCGAGCACTTCCAGCTTAGCCTGGGCGTTTCCGCCCACGATGCCCGCTATGGCCGCCGCCCTGATTCCCCGCATTCCGCCCGTGTTGGGAACTGTGACGCTCTTCACATTCTTGACGATATTGGCGCTGCACCTGATTTCGGCGTCCTCGGGACGGCAGCCGAGGATATCGCGCGCCATGGCGGCGGCATAGGCCACGGCGATGGGTTCGGTGCAGCCCATCGCGGGAACCAGTTCCTCGCGCAGGATCGCGAGATACGCATCGTAAAAAATCGGGCGGTTTTCGGGCATTCGTTGATTCCTTGCGGGGTTTTTTTGGGAAAACCGGGCGGCAAGGGAATCTGTCCCATGCCGCCCGAATCGTCATATCATCACCAGGGATTCGCGGCGTATTCCGCGCGATAGAACTTGTCCAGGGTCTGAAGGGTATTCAGGAACTGCTCCGGGCTCTGATAGTCGAGGGGGAGATTCACTTCCTTCGCCTTTTTCTGGAATTCGGGATCGTCGAAGGTCTTCTTCATCGCGTCGGCCAGTTTCTTGAGGATCGCGGGATCTATGCCCTTGGGGGCCGCGAGACCGCGCATGGCCATCTGGGTGGCGTTGAATCCGCCTTCCTTGTAGGTGGGAACTTCGGGCATCCAGCTGAAACGCTTTTCGGTGCCGACCGCGAGAACGCGGATCTGCTTCGCCTCATACTGGGGCATGATCTCGGAAGCGTTGGCGAACATGACTTCGGTGTTGCCGCCCAGAAGAGCGGTCAGGTTCGTGCCCGTTCCTTCGAAGGGCACCTTGAGCACTTTGACGTCGCTGTCTTTGATCCACTTTCTCAGCGTGAGGGCTTCCTGGGTTCCAGGGCCGCCGTAACCTATGCGGAGCTTGCCGGGATTCGCCTTCGCCCAGGCGACGACGTCCTGCAGAGTCTTGAACTTGCTGTCGTAGGCCACCATGATGGCTCCCGGATCGCTGACGAAGTTGGCGATGAGGTAGAAATCCTCGAGCTTGTACTTTACCTTGTCTCCGAGCTGGATCGGATTGAACAGGACGCTCGGGGGATTGACCATGCCGATCGTATAGCCGTCGGGCTTGGCCTGCGCGATGGCGGTGAAGCCGAGGGCGCCGCCGGCGCCGGGCTTGTTCTCCACGACGAAGACCCCGCCGATGTATTTTTCGGCGAACTTCAGGATGATGCGCGCGGCGAGATCGGTGCCGCCGCCGGCGCCGAACGCCACAATGGCCGTGATCGGCCTTTTCGGATAGTCCTGGGCGAAAACGGCCTGAGGCATGAGCGCCATCAGCGCGAGCAAGGCTGCCATCGCGACAGCGATCCGTGAACCTTTTCTCTTGTTCATCTATTCCCTCCTCCTATATCTCTTGCCCGGCTCACACGAGCACGGGCTACGTCACCTTGTCGAATTCCGGATCAGACTTCCTGATCCGCCGCGAGCTTGTCCCTCTTTTTCATGACCGAAGACGCGATGCTGCCTACCAGGATGATGATGCAGAGGCCCATCATGATGCCCGAAATCGGCCTCTGGAACAGATAGAGCAGCCCGCTGTTGGACATGCTCAGCGTCTGGATGAGCGTATATTCCAGGTTGTTGCCCAGGATGAAGGCCAGGATCACCGCGGCTCCCGGAATCTCCAGTTTTTTCATGAAATAGCCGACGGCGCCGAACAAGGTCAGGAGGGCGATCTCGGGGATCATCCTGTTGACGCTGTAGACGCCGACCATGCAGATGAGAATGATGAGCGGCCCCAGGAGCTTGTAGGGGATGCGCGCCACCTTAGCCCAGAGGTTGGCCATGGGGAGATTCATCACGAGAAGCACGACATTGCCGATGAACATGGAGGCGATGAGCCCCCAGAGGAAAGTGGGGTTCTTCTCGTACAGGAGAGGCCCGGGCACGAGCCCGTGCATCGTGAAGGCGCCGATGAGCATGGCGACGGTCGGGGAGCTCGGAATGCCCAGGGTGAGGAGAGGGATCATGGCCGCGCCCGCGAAGGCGTTGTTCGCCGTTTCCGGAGCCGCGACGCCTTCGATGGCGCCCTTGCCGAAAAGCTCCGGATGCTTCGATACTTTCTTCTCTGTCGAATAGGCCATGAGGGCTGCCACGGAGGCGCTCGCGCCAGGGATCAGCCCCAGGCCCATGCCGATGACGGTACCCCTTCCTATGGCCTTGGCGGAAATTCCCAGCTCGCTCCTCTTGGGCATGAAGCCCTTCACCTTCGGAGGGACTGGAATATCCATGTTCTTCTCGGCGTTGACCAGGATTTCCGAGATGCCGAAGATTCCCATGGCGAGGACCACGAATTCGATTCCATCCAGGAGCCAGAGCTGGCCGAAGGTGAAGCGGTCCGTGCCCGTCGCGGGATCCATGCCTATCAGCGAAAGGAGGATGCCGAAAACCGCCGCGATCATGCCCTTCACGATGGATTTGCCCATCAGGCCGACGATCAGGAGGAGCCCGAAGGACATGATCGCGAAGAATTCGGGCGGTCCGAACCGGACGGCGAATTTCGCGATGGGCGGCCCGAGGAAGGTGAGGCAGAACAGCGCCACGACGCCGCCGACGAAGGAGCCTATGGCCGCGACGCCGAGGGCCGCCCCCGCGCGCCCCTGCCGCGCCATCTGATAGCCGTCGAGGCAGGTGATGGTCGAGGGGCTTTCCCCCGGCGTATTGATCAGGACCGAGGTTATCGTCCCGCCGTACATCGCCGCGTAGAAAATGCCCGACAGCATTATGATGGCCGTCGTGGGTTCCAAGCCGTATGTCAGAGGTATCAGTATCGCCATTCCCGCGACGGGACCCAGGCCCGGCAGGACGCCTATGAACTGGCCGACCGTCACGCCGATGAGGCAGAACAGCAGATTGTTCAGCGTCAACGCAGTCTGGAATCCGTGCATGAGCAGGTTGAGTGCTTCCATTTGTACCGCCTCCTAGAATCCGAGCGCGTTCAGCGGCAGCTGTACGCCCAGCAACAGGAACAGAAAGTAGATCGCCAGGGTCGAAACCAGGGAGATGATCAGATTCTTCACCGTCCCGTATGACTTGAAGAACATGGCGAACAGAAATGCCACGCCGCTGATATTGAAGCCCGCGATTGGGAGGAAGAGCACGAACAGGACCATGAAGATGATGATCATGAGGACTTTCCCGAAGCTCTCCCTGGTTATTTCTTCCGCCGAATCGTTTCCCTTGACGCTCTCATAGATATAGAGGAGGGCAAGCACGATCAGGAAGCCCGAGATCCATATCGGAAAGAAACCCGAACCGGGACCGACCTCGCTCGAATACGGATATATGAGCGAGTAGCCGAAGAAAAGAATGCCTATGGCGAGGAAAACAATCCCTGCCCACGCGCCTGCCTGCAGCTTTTTCTTCATGTGAACTCCTCCCTCTATTTCGAAGCGCTGTCGGCGACAGCTCGCTTGATGAACTCGAAGGTGGCGGCGTCATGGGGCGCCCGAATCTCGCAGCCGGGCGCCAGGAAAAGCCTTCTCCCGCCTGTCAGGCGCGTCGTTTCCCGGATGTCCTTCGCGATCTCCGGAAGAATTCCCTCGGTGATCTTGAATCGACGAAGCCCGCCCACGAGGCATTTGCCCGTGTTCGCCGCCACGAATTCCCCGACCGTCGGGGCCGTCTCCCAGACATGCCAGCTTATGCCCTGCACCGGATAGTCCTTCAGGATATTGAACATGATGTCGTCGCCATGGATATGGATGACATTGAACCAGGAATCGGCCTGGATCGCGTCCAGTACGCGAAGATCGTAAGGTACGCCGAATTCGCGGTATCCGGCTTCGCTCATTTTCCCGCGCTGCGACATCTGGCTGGCGAGGAATATGCCTGCGCAGCCCATCTCGACCGCGCGTTCGGCGAAGCGCCGGGTGGTCGAGGTGAGGATCTCCAGTCCGGCCTTCACTTTTTCGGGGTCGGTCAGCATGTGCGCCATCAGGTTCGGTCCGGAAAGCTTGAGCGCCGTCGTGAGAGGGGAGAACACGGTGGCGATCACCGGCGCTTCACCGCGTATTTCCTTTATGATCAGGTTGAGCGATTCCAGTTCCCTTCCGAGAGCGCCTCTTTCGATATCGAGATCGCTCAACTTCTCCCAATCGGAGGGCTCCGTCACCGCGAGCTTCGTCGCCTTGGCCACGCCGCCCGTCGGCACCTCGCTGAAGTCGCAGTCGCAGTCGTAGTCTTCGATCGAGAACATCCCGTTGGGCATGCTCTTGATGAAATCCAGGTCGTATTCCCGGTAAAACGCCATCGTGCTTTTCGCGAGCCCGGCGGCGTCGAGATCGGTTATGGGAAAATGAGTCCAGATGCTGTAGGGAATCCGGTCTACGGCTTCCCCCCGGAGCGCCTTCTTAACGCGTTCAATCTTCTGCATTATGCTATTCCTTGGATGCTTTGGCATTGGTCGACCGCGCCGCCATGGCGACAGCTTCTTCGATCACTTTTTTGGAGCGTATCAGATGGTTTTTCATTTTCTGGGCGGCGCCTTCACTATCGTGATGCCTGATTCTGTCGAGAATCTCCTGGTGGTCGTGCAGGCCTTCCTCGTGCAGCGTCGTCTGCTTGTAGATGGCTTCCCTGGCGATATGCAGCCAATCTGAAATGTAAAGGTTGATTTCCCACATGGCTTTATTGTGTGAAGCCGCGATGACCGCTGTATGGAAACTCATCGACGTGTCCAGGATTTCCCCTCCAGTACGGAGTTTCCTTTCCATGGAGGCTATGGCTTCTTCCATGATGGCCATATCACCCTCAGTCCATCGCTGCGCGGCGAGGGACGCGGCCTGGATTTCGATTCCTTCACGCGCCTCGAAAAGATCCAGCAATGTGTGGGCGCTATCCATCAGGACGAAGTCTATGTTGCTGATCAGGTTGTTGATGCTGATCTTCTTGATGAAGACGCCTTTGCCGCGCACTTGTTCCGCGACACCGGTAAACTCCAGAATTTTCAGCGCTTCCCGGACAGGGACGCGGCTCACGTCGAAAAGCTGCGCCAGATCGCGCTCGGAAGGCAGCATGTCGCCTTCCTTGAGCTTGCCTTCCCTGATCCACTGACGAATCTGGTGGAAGATCTGCGTATACAGCATGCTCCCTCCGGATGAAGTCGATCGGTCAAGAGGTTCGATCAGATCTGTCCGCATGTCGCCTCCACATACCTGGTTTCATTTTGGTATACTGACATACCGGTATACCACTATAATATACATAATGCACCCATTCTTAGGATTGTCAACAGAGGAAAACAAGTCCGCGCCTAGCAACTTTCCCGCGCAGCCCGGCAAGGCGCGAAGGCCGGAGCGCGCAAATCAGCTGACATGGCCTATCATACTTTCGATATCCATGCCCGCCAGGCCCATCCTTTCCAGGCTGCGGCCTTCCTTCCAGAAATCCAGCCCGGCCGCCGAGCTCGCCAGGGTCGCGACGCTTCGTGTCGTCGACATATCCAGCCCCATCTGTTCCCCTATCGCCGTCAGGGGAACCAGCCCGAAGGGCACATCCTCCCGTATATAGCGATGTTCCAGGCTGTCCGGCGTCGTCTGCCTGCTGTAATTGGGGCAGGCCAGGATGGCTTCATAGCAGTTTTTCCCGGTTACGTTGAAGAAATCGTGGATCATGGCGGGGAGGGATACCGGGTGCAGGCCGAGCGCCCGCTGCACGGCCTGCCTTTCGTCATCGACCGCGTCCATGATCTTCCCGACGCCCGGCGTCAGGTCGTAGTAATGGCTGCGATAGGGTCCGTTCAGCTCGATGCGGCTGAGGTTCAGCAAGGTCGTCACCGGAT
>CAZRYP010000118.1:0-7483 GCA_964604295.1 uncultured Treponemataceae bacterium | reverse complement strand
CCGTCCTCGCCGCGCACAGCCAGAAGGGCCTTCCCGCCTTCGGTATCTACGGCCGCGACGTGCAGGATCTCTCCGACATCTCCACGATACCTTCCGACGTGGCGGAAAAGATCCTCAGGTTCGCCCGGGCGGGCATCGCCGCCGCCACCATGCGCGGCAAGAGCTACCTGGCCGTGGGCTCGGTCTCCATGGGCATCGCCGGCTCCACCGTCGACCCCGACTTTTTCCAGGACTACCTGGGCATGAGGAACGAATTCGTCGACATGAGCGAGATCACGAGGCGCCTCGAGGAGAAGATATACTCCGAAGCCGAGTTCGGGAGAGCCCTCGCCTGGACGAAGGAATTCTGCAAGGAAGGCCCCGACAACAACCCTCCCGAAATCCGGCATTCCCGCGCCCGCAAGGACAAGGTCTGGGAGACGAGCGTAAAGATGGCCCTCATCATCCGCGACCTCATGACAGGCAACCCCGCCCTGAACCGCAAGGGCCTGGGCGAGGAAGCCCTGGGCCACAACGCCATCGCGGCGGGCTTCCAGGGCCAGCGCCACTGGAACGACCACTTCCCCAACGGCGACTTCCTCGAGACCGTGCTCAATTCCAGCTTCGACTGGACGGGAATCCGCCAGCCCTACATCGTCGCCACCGAGAACGACTCCCTCAACGGCGCGGCCATGCTTTTCGGCCATCTGCTGACCGGCACATCCCAGATCTTCTCCGACGTCAGGACCTACTGGAGCCCCGAGGCCGTCGAGCGCGTGACGGGCTGGAAACCCCAGGGGATAGCCTCCAGGGGCTTTATCCACCTCATCAATTCGGGAGCCACGACGATGGACGGCACGGGAGCCCAGCGCGACGCGGAGGGCAAGCCGGCCATGAAGCCCTGGTGGGATGTCACGGAAAAGGAAGCCAGGGACTGCCTGGCGGCGACGAGCTGGCGCTACGCCAATCTGGGCTACTTCCGCGGAGGCGGCTATTCCTCGGACTTCCTCACCGAGGGAGGGATGCCCGTCACCATGTTCAGGATCAATCTGGTGAAGGGACTGGGTCCCATGCTCCAGATCGCTGAAGGCCTTACTGCCGCCCTGCCCGGATCTGTGCACGAGGCGCTGGACCTGCGCACGGATCCGACCTGGCCCACCACCTGGTTCGTGCCCGGCCTGACGGGCGAAGGCCCCTTCAAGGATGTCCATTCGGTGATGGAAGCCTGGGGAGCCAACCATGGAGCCATCTCCTACGGCCATATCGGAAGCGACCTCATCACACTCGCCTCGATGCTGCGCATTCCCGTGAGCATGCACAACGTGGCGCCTGAGCACATCTTCAGGCCGAGCTACTGGAGGGCTTTCGGCATGGATCCGGAAGGGTCCGACTACAGGGCCTGCCAGGCTCTGGGGCCGCTGTACAAATAAACGACACGGGAACGCGGTATCATCGTGTCTCCATGCGAAAAGGTCGTCGGGCAATGCCCGGCGGCCTTTTCGCATAAAACGCTCGCGATTTCCGAACACGTGGTATTGACACTCTAGCTATTAAGTATTACTGTGTAGTGGTAGTAAGTAATACTGAATATATGTCATGCAGAATAGCGAGGAGCGATTGTGCTGGAAAACCTGACGGAAATGCTGAAAGGCGTGCTTGAGGGCTGCGTGCTCGAGATCATAAGCCGCGGAGAGACCTACGGTTATGAAATCACGCGGCGGTTGAATGCCCTTGGCTTCGCCGATGTCGTGGAGGGAACGGTCTACACGATTTTAGTGCGGCTCGAGAAGAATAAGCTCGTGGACATAGAAAAAAGGCCTTCCGATATGGGTCCGCCACGCAAGTTTTTCACGCTGAACGACGCGGGGCGCAAGGAGCTGCGGAAGTACTGGGAACGATGGGAGTTTTTGTCAGCGAAAATTGGCGAGCTAAAGGAGAGCAGATAATGAATTTTTGGGAAAAAATTACAGGCGGCGACATGACGAAAGAAGTGAAAGCGTTTGAGTCGCGAGCCCAAAAGCTGCCGGCCGACTATCAAGCGGCATGGGAAAAAATCAAAGCCAATCTTTGGCCGCGCTCGAATTTCACCGGGCGCAACCTCATGCCGATCATCGACGGCGTGCTCAGCCTGCTCGAAGAAACGGCGGCGGAGGGTCAGAGCGTTCGAGAGGTGCTGGGCGACGATATCAAGGGTTTCTGTTCAGCGCTGGTCGGCGAAGAAGGGGCAAAATCTTTCCAGGACACGTGGCGCGAGCAGCTCAACCATACTATCGCTAAAAAATTGGGCAAATAGGAGGATACAATGAGCATACAAGATATCATCGAAGGGAAAAAAGAGTGGCGAGCGCATGTGGCGCGCGTCAAAGCGCTCCCGAAAGAATATCAGATTGTCTATAAAGAGATTCAAAAATATCTCTTCAAGGTCGGCCCTGCCGAGTTGGCCGAAGGGACAAATTTGCTTTCGGGGATTGTCGATCTTTTTGAAGAAGGCGCGGTCAATGGGAAAGGCGTTCTTGAAGTGACAGGGAGTAATGTGGCGGCTTTCTGCGACGATCTCATCAAAGGTTCAAAAACCTACGCCGACATCTATCAAGAATCTGTCGGCCAAGAAGTCAAAAATGCCATGAAAAATATTACGGATAAAACAAAGTAAAAAGGGATATCGGGATGGAAACAGCAATTCACGTGAAAGGGCTGTAAAAGTCCTACAGGAAACTTCATGTTCTATGGGGCGTAGATCGTGAGCGGCATAATTTTCGCGGAAACTCCAAGTATGCGAATGTAATCCTTGGCGCCACTACCCTCACTCGGCCAGGCGATAGATATTCTCGATGTCGATGCTCGTCAGTTTCACGAACTGCCCCGTGGTGCGGGCATCGCCCGCCGTGCATTTCCTGGCCATCTCGGCGGCGCGGTCCAGGCCGATGCCGAGGCCGCCCAGCCTGACCGCCAGGCCGAGGCTCTTCCAGAAGGCCTCGAGGCGGGCGATGCCCTCCCTCGCCACAGCCTCCATATCGAGGCAATCGGGCTCGACTCCCCAGACCCGCAGGGCGAACTGGGCGAAGCGGGCCACGTCGTGGGAAAGGTTGTACTTCATCCAGGCGGGGAAAATGACGGCGAGCCCGGCGCCGTGGGCTATGTCGTAGATGCCCGAAAGCTCGTGCTCTATGTCGTGGGAAGCCCAGTCGCCCATGCGTCCGCGGTCGAGGAGGTTGTTGTGGGCGATGGAACCCGCCCACATGACCTCGGCCCAAGCGTCGTAGTCCCTCCTGTCGGCGATGACGCGGGGGGCCGCGGCGATGACGCTGCGAAGGGTGGCTTCGATGAGCCTGTCGGAGAATTCGACATGGGTGACGTTAGTGAAGTAGCGCTCCATGAGGTGCGCCATGATGTCGGCCAGGCCGTTGGCGGCCTGATGGGTCGGCAGGCTGAAGGCGAGCTCGGGGTTGAGGACGGAGACCCGGGGATAGAGACAGTCGGCGTTGACGGCGCGCTTGAGGGCACCGTCCTCGTTGGTGATCACGCTGCCGCAGCTGGATTCGCTCCCCGCGGCGGGGATGGTGAGAACGGTGCCGACGGGCAGGGCCTTTTCGGGAGAAGGGACAGCGCCGGCGAAGAAATCCCAGACGTCTCCGTCGTAATGGAACCCGGCGGCTATGGCCTTGGCCGAGTCGATGACAGAACCGCCGCCCACGGCCAGCACGAATCCGACCTTTTCGGCCCTGCAGAGCCGGACGCCCTCGCGGACCAGGCTGACCACCGGATTGGGCTTCACGCCTCCGAGCTCCACCCATTCGATGCCGGCGGCCTCGAGGGAGGCGCGCACGCGATCTAAAAGCCCCGATTTCCCGGCGCTCGATCCGCCGAAATGCAGGAGGGTCTTCCCCGGATACATGGCCGCCTCGGCGCCGATGCCGTTCTCCGTGCCGCGTCCGAACAATATCTTCGTGGGCAGCTGAAATACGAAATTTTCCATTGTCATTCTCCCGTCGCGCCGGCTCCGGACGCCGACCGCCAGGCTTGAGTATACCCCACGGGATCGGCCTTGTCTTGACAGGAGCGAAGCGCGGCGACTATTGTTTTCCCGAAAAAGGAAGCCCTATGCCCCGTAAGTTCCTCGTCGTCTGCCTGAATCCCGCCATACAGAAAACCCTCGTGTTCGACGGACTGGAGCTGGATCGCGTGAACAGGGCGAAGCGAATGCGCACCGACGCCTCGGGCAAGGGGGTCAATGTCACCAGGGTCCTGTCCCAGCTGGGCGCCGAGGTCCTGCACCTGACCCACGCGGGAGGACCCGACAGGGACTGGTTCCTCTCACTCTGCGCGGCCGACGGACTGGACGTGAAGTGGGTGGATTCGGGAAGCGAGGTGCGCTTCTGCTCGACGGTGATCGACGCAGGCGCGAAGACCGCGACGGAACTGGTCGAGGAGGCCCTTCCCGTCCGGGCCGGCACCGAGGAGCGCCTGCTCGGGCTTTTCGACGAGCTCGTCGGGAGCGCCGATGTCCTCATCATATCGGGCACGAGGGCGGCCGGATATTCCGACTCCGTCATTCCCGAAATGGCGAGTCGCGCCGCGGCCAAGGGCGCCATGGTGGTGCTCGACATCAAGGGAAGGGACCTCGTGGCCTGCCTGCCTTTCCGCCCGACCGTGGTGAAGCCCAATCTGGACGAATTCCTGGCGACCTTCCCCGCGCCACAAGGCTCCCGGGCAAGCTGCGCCGCCCTGCGGACCCACATTCATGCCTACGCGAAAGCCTGGAAGGAACGCTATGGGACCGACCTTGTCGTGACGCGGGGAAAGGCCCCTATATGGTTCAGCGAGGACGGTCTCGCGGCCGAGGAGCCGGCGCGACCCGCCGAATCGATCAATCCCACCGGCTCGGGCGACGCCTTCACGGCGGGACTGGCCTATGTCCTCGCCGCGGGGGGCGACCTTCGCGAAGCCATCCGCGAAGGGGCGCGTCTCGGGGCGCTCAACGCGGAGCGCCTGAAACCCGGCTCGATAGCCTGAGACCTCCTCCGGTTCCTTTCCCGCGCCTTTCCTACAGTCCCAGGCGCGCCCTGCGCGCCATCTCCCCTTCGGTCTGCACGGTCGTCGCGACATGGCCCTTGAGGGGGAGTATCCTCTCGTGGATGGCGTCCAGGATCCACTCCTTCTGCGGGAAGAAGAGGGCTTCCATCTCGGCCGCCGGGGTTATCCAATTCCTGGCGCCGACGACCGCCACGGGCGCGTCGAGATGATCGAAGGCGAGCGCCTGGACGTTGGACGCCACCGTATGGAGGAAGGATCCCCTTTCCACCGCGTCGGAGGCCAGGATGAGCCTCCCCGTCTTCTTCACCGACTCGAGTATCACCGCGTAGTCGAGGGGAGCCACGAATCGGAGATCCACGACTTCCGCGGAAAGGCCGTATTTCTCCTCGAGGACCTTGGCGGCGTCGAGGGCGCGGTAGAGTGTGGCGCCCAACGTCACAATCGTTATGTCCTTGCCTTTTCGGCGGACCGCGGGCTGGCCCTCTGGCGTTTCGTAGTAGCCTTCGGGCACGCCCTCCGGCTCGAACTGCTCGCCGATGTCGTAGAGGAGCTGGCTTTCGAAGAAGATGACAGGATCGGTGCCGCGCAACGCGAGATTCAGCATTCCCTTGGCGTCGCAGGGCGTGGCCGGGAAGTAGACCTTGAGTCCGGGAATGTGGCCGACGAGGGCGGCCCAGTCCTGGCTGTGCTGGGCTCCGTACTTGTTGCCCACCGAGACGCGCACGACGAGGGGCATTTTGAGGAGGCCCGCCGACATGGACTGCCACTTGGCGACCTGGTTGAAGATTTCGTCGCCCGCGCGGCCGAGGAAATCGCAGTACATGAGCTCGACGACGGCCCTTCCACCGGAGAGGGCGTAGCCGACACCCGCGCCGACGATGGCTCCTTCCGATATCGAGCTGTTGAAAAGCCTGTTGTAGGGCAGGGCTTCCGTGAGGCCGCGGTAGACCGCGAAGGAGCCGCCCCAGTCGCGGTTTTCCTCGCCCCAGGCCGCCATCGTCGGATCGATCGCGAAGCGGTGGATCAGGGCTTCGAAGAGACCGTCGCGGAACTGGAACATCCTGTTTTTCGAAACGGGCTTGCCTTCGGCGTCGACGCTCTTGCGGACCTTGCCGGCGATGGACTTCACGCGGGCGTTCCCGGAGAAGGGCTCGAGGAGCTCTGGCTCCCTGTCGTCGAACTTCTCGACCTTGCCGTTCGAGAACATCACCGACTCGATGAAGGCTCCGTCGACGCGGGGGCATTCGCTCTCGTTCGTCGCGAGCCTGATCACAGCCGTCAACTTCTCGTCGAAGGCGGCGCGGATCGCCTCGACCTCCGATTTCGTCGTCACCTTGTGCTCGATTAGGTAGGCCGCGAAATCGTCTATCGAATCGGCCTTCTGCCAGAGCTCCACCTCGTCCTTCGTCCTGTAGGAGGACGCGTCGGAGGGGGAATGGCCCGATACCCTGTAGGTGATCGTGTCGAGGAGGACGGGGCCCCTGCCCTCGAGGAGGATCTTCTTCTTGCGCGCGACGGCGTCGGCCACCGCGAGAGGATCGTAACCGTCGACGCGTTCGGCGTGCATGCCTTCGGCGTTGACGCCGGCCCCCACCCTCGCGAGGACCCCGTAGCCCATGGTCTCGCCCATGGTCTGTCCGCCCATGCCGTAGAAGTTGTTGAAAAAATTGAAAAGTATGGGGGGAGCCCCGCCGGCCGATTCGGGCCAGAGGGTCCTGTACTGGTCCATGGACGCGAGGGTCATGGCCTCCCACACCGGACCGCAGCCCATGGAGGCGTCGCCTATGTTGGAGACGACGATGCCGGGCTTCCGGTTGATGCGCTTGAAGAGGGCGGCGCCCGTGGCTATGTCGGCCGAGCCGCCGACGATCGCGTTGTTGGGCATGGACCCGAAGGGAGCGAAGAAGGCGTGCATGGAGCCGCCCAGGCCCCTCGTGAAGCCCGACTTGCGGGCGAAAATCTCGGCCACGGTGCCGAAGAGGATGAAGTTCTCGGCGAGGGCGGCGAGGCTGCCGTAGGCGACGCGCTCGGCGTAGCGGAGCGTATCCCCGTCCAGGAATCCCCTCATGATGGCTTCGAGAGAGGCGGGAGGGAGCTTGCGCGAGGCCGAATAGCATTTGGCGAGTATCTCGCCGTGGCTGCGGTGGGAGCCGAAGATGAAGTCCTCGGGTTCGAGGGCGGCGGCCTGGCCGACGACGGCGGCCTCCTGGCCTATCGAAAGGTGTGCGGGCCCCTTGTGGTTGTATTCGACGCCGTTCCAGGCTCCCGTCGTCTTGATCGCGTTGAGCATGGACTCGAATTCCCGCACCGCGATCATGTCGTGGAGCATGGCGACGAGCCCTTCCTCCCCGTGCGCGGCGATTTCGGAGGGAAAATCGCGCGTGTAGCGGTTCATGGGAATGGAAGGCAGGGTGAGGGTTCCGCTTTTGCGCAGATCCGCGGGGTTCACCATCAGGGATTTAGGCATGGT
>CAZRYP010000117.1:0-7493 GCA_964604295.1 uncultured Treponemataceae bacterium | reverse complement strand
ATCGATGGGATATTCGGACCGAATTCGCGTTCCAGCGACAACTCCTTGAAGTGAGGGGTGGCGGGACCATATAGGTTCGTCTGAAGATGTATTCCTCCGGGTATGTCCACATTGCCCGTGATCGCGTTGAGCATGTTGATCGCCCTGCAGGTCTGGGTACCGTTCTCGTGGTGCAGGATTCCTTCGCGCCTGTCTGCACAGGCGGGCTTGGATGCGGAAAATACCCTCGCAATCTCCCTGATTGCATCGGCTGGCACCCAGGTCAGGGATTCCGCGTATTCCGGCGTGAATTCCCTGACCTCTTCCCTGAGCGCATCGAATCCCTGGACATAGGCATCGATGAAAGGCTGGTCCTGCCATCCCTTCTCGATGATCGTCCTGATGAGAGCGTAGATGAGAGCCAGGTCGGTACCAGGCCTTATTGTCGTGTGGATGTCGGCCTTTGCTGCTGTTTCGGTGCGTTTGGGGTCGACGACGATCAGCTTCGCGCCATTTTTCTTGGCGAAGAGGATGTCTTTCATGACGTTGAGCGATCGATGCATTCCGGTGACGGCCGGATTCGTACCGAACAGCAGAATGCACTTGGAATGCCTGAAATCGCCGCAGGCCGAAACTCCTGAACCGAAGGACAATCTGCTCGCGATGATCTTGGATCCGACGCAAAGGGCCGAATTGGAGCTGTAGTTCGGAGTGCCGTAGAGATTCATGAACTTTTTCAGATTCGTGTTGACGAGCCAGGAATAGACTGACATTCCGCGATAGACCGCGAGGGCCTGGGGACCGTATCGGTCCTTGATTTCCTTCAGTTTATCCGCTATTTCCTCGAGAGCCTGGTCCCAGGAGATGGGGACAAAATTCCCGCCTGCGCGTTTTTCGGGAGAATGCAGTCTGTCCTCGTCGCGGTAGAGTTCCAGCATAGCCATGCCGCGCACGCAGAGGGAGCCGTCGTTTTTCCTGCAGTCGGGGTCTCCCCTCACCGCGACGGGCTCATCCCCTTCGATGTCCAGGATGATCCCGCATCGGCAGTTGCACATCTTGCAATGGGTTTTCACGGAACGCACGCGAACTCCTCTCCTCACGCTATTTTTTGCTCGTGAATAGTCTCTCGAGGTCAATATCGTCCAGTCCCTCAGAATAGACGATTCTGTTCCGGCGACTGTCCACGGGTTCCGTCGCGTCGATGCCGATCTTCGTGACGAGCCCATTCCTGCTCATGGGATCGATGGGACTCCCTTTCGCGTTGGAAACGACGAAGCATTTCGCGATATCCATGTTGAGATTGACCGCTTTCAGCACTTCGGCTTCATCGAAAATATTGACATCCTCATCCACGACGACGACATGCCTCACAAAGGCGTCCGTGGCGAATACGGCGAAGGCCGCATTGGCCGGTTCGCCCTCCACCCGCTTCTTGATGGAAACGAAGCACATGGCCCTGCAGAATCCCGAGGGGGGAAGGTAGACATCCTTGACGCCGGGGCAGGCCATCCTGACGCTGGCGTATATTTTCCCGAGCCGCGGCAGTCCGCCAAGGAGCAAATGCTCCACGGAGCCTGAACAGATATCCAGGTAGACTGGATTCTTCCTCATGGTAATTCTATTGATCGTGACGACAGGGTAATCGTGCCTTTCGCTGTACAGAGTGTGGAACTCCCCCACTGGACCTTCGGGCTGGCGGTCCGTCCAGGAAACGCTTCCCTCAAGGCAGATTTCCCCATTGGCGGGAACTTCGATGTCCACGGTACCGCAGCGGACCAGTTCCACCGGAGAGCCCTGCAAAGCGCCCATTATGGTACACTCGTCCACACCCAGGGGGGCGAGGCTGAGGCAGCCGAGATACAGCGCCGGATGGGCACCAATAGTGATGGCCACCGGCATGTCCATTTTCCTGTCGGCATATTTCCTGAATATGAAATATGCGTTGCTGGTTTCTGCAAGATGAATGCCGGTGTGATTCCTATCCCTTACCATCAGCCTGTAGATGCCGGTATTGCGTATGCCCGTGTCGGGATCCTTGACAGTCATCATCCCCGCCGTAATGTATGGCCCGGCGTCACCAGCGTTGTGCGACACGATCGGCAGAATTCCGAGATCAACCTCGGCGCCGGAGAAGACGAGTTCCTGTATTTGACCTGACTCTACAATCTTGGGCTCAGTGGGCTTGGCCTCGCGTTCCCTGTAAGTCTGATGCAGCCGGTCGACGGAGCAGCCCAGCGCCAGCGCAAGCCTGCCCCTGCTCCCGAAAAGATTGGAAACTACCGGCATGGAAAAGCCCTGGACATTCTCGAACTTCACCGCCCTGTTCTTGTTTTCCCGCAAGAGTTTGTAGATGCAGCGGGTGATTTCGAATTTCGGGTCGACGGCGCCGGCGGCGATGGCAAACTCCTCATCATATGCGGCCAGCTCGTCCAGGAAGGATCGAAGATCTTTCATTGTCTGCCTCACGTATTCAGGCTTTGCGGCGCCGATTTCGAGAGAAAAGGAATTCACCGAGCCCGACCGCGGCGAAAGCGGCGATACCTATCAGGTCCGTGATGCGCTCCGGGACGAGGAGCAGTAGGGAAGCCGCTCCCAGCAACACGCGGGAGACGGCATGCCATTTTATGAAAAGGATTCCCTCGAAGGCGATCACGATGCAGAGTATTCCCAGAATGGCCGTCGAGACTGCCCATACGACATCGCTCCAGGGGCCTTGAAGTATCAGCGCGGGCGACACGATGAACATGAAAGGTATGATATAGGCCGCGAGACCGAAGCGGAACGCGTAAAAACCAGTCTTGTTGGGATCGGTCTTCGCAATTGCGGCGGCGGTGTAGGCAGCTATCGCCACAGGGGGCGTGATCGCGCCCACCGACGAAAAGATGAAGATGAACATGTGGGCCGAGAGGGGGCTGGCTCCCAGCTTCGTGAGAGCCGGCACCAGGATCGATGCAAGGATGACGTAGACTGCCGTGGGCGGCATGGCGCATCCCAGGACCAGGGCTATTATCATCGTGAAGAATGATGCGAGATAAAGGTTGCCATTGGACAGGCTTATGAGTGTGTAGGAAAGTTTCGCGCCCAGTCCGGTGATGAGAAATGCCCCCACGATGATGCCTGCCGCCGCGCAGGCCGTGACGATAGAGACGACTTGGTTGGAGCCGCCTTCGAGCGCCTTGAATATCTGGGGAAGTTTCGGTCTGGTGGTCTTTTTGAGCGAAGCGATTACGAGGGTGGATATGGTGGCCCAGAATGCCGTTTTCATCGGGCTCCAGCCCGAGACAATCGCGACGATCATGAACACGATCGGCAATCCGAGGAGTCCTCTTTCCGACATGACTTTACGGAGTACAGGCAGGCTTTCCCTCGGCAATCCGGTCATCCTGTTCTTGATTGCCTGAGCGTCGACGGTGAGCATCAGAGCCAGATAGTAGAGAAGCGAAGGCATGATGGCGGCGATTATTATCTGCAGGTAATCGACGCCGAGATATTGGGCCATGATGAAGGCGCCGGCCCCCATTATCGGCGGCGTGAACATTCCGCCCGTCGAAGCGACCGCCTCGATCGCGGCTGCTATATGCGGCGCATAACCTGATTGCTTCATGAGGGGTATCGTGAAACAGCCCACCGTGGCAACATTGGCCGCAGGAGATCCTGAAATCATCCCCATGAGGGCGCTTCCCAGGACTGCCGTCTTGGCGGGACCGCCGCGGAATCGTCCAGCCACGGCATAGGCTACGTCGACGAACCACTGTCCGCCGCCAAATGCCTCGAGAAATGCGCCGAAGATGACGAATACTATAATATATGTGGAGGCGACATCGAGAGGAATTCCGTAAATTCCTTCCGTCGTCATGAAGAGGAAGTTCACGAGCCGCTCCCACGAGGCCCCCCTGTGGGCCAAAATGGTAGGGAAGTAGGGACCGAAGAGGACATACACGATCGCGACTACGCAGATGATCGTCAATGCCCATCCGGTCGATCGCCGGACCGCCTCAAGCACCAGGATGATGAGAAGCGATCCAACGACGATATCGAGAAAGGGTACGGCGTCTACCTTGAGTATCCTGTCCTTCCAGACAAGCATGACATAGATATTCACCGCGAAAAGCAGGGTGCCGAGCAGAGTGCTCCAGGCCAGGTTCCAGGTTTTGGTTTTTGTGTCCTTGCCGGATCTGAAGTAGACTATCGGACCCAGCAGGGCAAGCAGAAGGGCCCGCTGATTCATGGCCGAGAAAGTACCGAATCCGGCGGTATAGAGAAAAACAAGCGACGATGTGACGAGCATCGCCGTCGAAATCCATTTCCTGGAACTGGCGAGGAACTTGCCCATTTATAGTTTCCCCTTCTCCTTGAAGTATCTGATGGCGCCTGGATGCATGGCGGCAGGGAGGGCCTCCACGGCGAGGTCGAGGCTTACGTCGACCGCCGAAGGATGGGATTTCTTGATCATGTCGATATTCTCGAACATGGCCTTGGTGATCCTGTAGGCTAGATCCTCGCTCATGCTCTTGTCGACGACGACGACCAGCGAAGTGAATACGGTGACTGTGTCCTCCTCCAGTCCGTACATCGCCTTCGGGAGCACCTCTTTGCTGTAGTAGGTGGCGGTCTTGAGAAGCTTCGTGAGGGTTGTATCGTCGATGGAAAGAAGCCTTATAGGTTTCTTTGCTGCAGTGAGGTTCATGATGGCGGGAGCGGGAGCGGCCGATTGGACGACTATGGCGTCGATGTTGCCGTCCGTGAGGGCGTCCGCAGCCTGTTCATAGGAAATGTAGACGGCATTGAAATCTTTCGAGGTCAGGCCATAGAATGCGAAAATGTCGTTTGCCACGGCGATGGCACCACCGCCCGCCGGGCCGAGGGCGACCTTTTTCCCTCTGAGATCTTCGATTTTTTTGATGGCCGAATTCTTGCCCACGACAATCTGGAAAACGCCTTTCGAGAGTCCGGAGAAGAGAATATTGACATTGGACATCTTCTTGGAATATGGAGCCTTTCCATTGTCCGCGTTATAGGCCATGAAACCCATGGTGATCGCGATGTCGATGCTCTTGTTTTCGATAAGGGTGTTGTTCTCGACCGCGCCTCCCGTGACTATGGCAGAAGTCTGGACGCCTACCTTGTTCGTGATGATGTCGGCCATGGCAATCCCGATGGGGTAGAATGCTCCGCCTATCGATGCGGTTCCGATCGAAAGGAATTTTGGATCGGCCGCGTACACATTGACGGCCATGACGAGACTGATGAACGAGAATAAAACCACCCGTAATTTATTCGACATACCTGCCTCCTTGAAGATTCCAATTTCCTTCGATTTGTTGTATGCAACAAAAAACAGGATATACTTGGTTAATTGAACTCTAAGATGGGATCATGCATCTGTCAAGAAGAATATTTGCCTCAGGCGATGATCAATCGAAGACTCGTATGCATAACTTGGCAGGTATTATTCGATATCCCGATGCCAAGGAAATTTCTTGACGGGATCGAGAATCAGGATATATTATTGTTGCATGCAAAAAAATAAAGTCACGATGCATGATATTGGAAGGGAAACCGGACTTTCTGTGAGTACGGTTTCCCGTGCCCTCGATGATTCCGAACTGGTGAGCAAGACAGCCAAGGTCAAGGTCGGTGAGGCTGCCGCGCGATTGGGATATCTCCGGAGGACGGTGAAGCGGCCCCAATCCCGATCGATCAAGACCATACGTTTGTTCATCCCGGCCAGCAAGGACCCCTATGTCCACATGTTCTACAATGTTGCCAGCCTGATCGTCGGCATAAGGAAAGGGTTCGGGGATGGGCATCTGAATATCATCATCAGTGTCAACGACGGCACTGAAGCCTCTTTTACCGCGAAAAAGGCCACTCCCATCGATGGAGCGATATTCGCGTTCACCGAGGCGAATGACAGGGTTTATGCCAAGTACGAAAGCTTGAACATTCCCATGATCCATATAAACAGGATCAGGCATGACAGGAACTATATAGCCGTGGACAATTACCTCGGAATGGAGACCCTGCTGAGGAAGGTATGCGAACACAGGACGAAGATAAAACCCTGTTATATAGGGTTTTCCCCGATAAGCTACATATCCGAGGAGCGTCGTGTGGGTCTTTTGGGGTCGGCCTCGAAAATGGGTTTGCTTTTCGGGCGCGATGATTGTTTCACCTTTGAGACAATCAGGGAAATCGATGAGCGACTCGTCGCGAAGCTCGTGGCTCTGGGTTACAACGCGTTTTTTTGCTTCAACGATTTGATAGCGGTACATGTCTTCAATCGGGCGCTCAGGGATGGTTTTGAGATACCCAGGGATTTTTCCCTCACGGGATTCGACAATTCGCCCATCCTCGACCTGGCGGCCAAAAGGATAGATACGATCGATTTTCCTATTTTTGACCTAGGCAATTACGCAGGTTCGTGGATGAAGCAAAGACTGATAGATCGCTCGAAGGACGCCATGAGGATAACGTTGGCAGGCAACTATATATGCGGGGAAACGATTGCTTTGGAACATGGAGCGGCTGGGCTGTAAAAGCACTATCCTTCAATGGAGCGCCGGATTCCCTCAGGCAAATATACGAGGCGAGACAGGGCAAGCGTAACATGCCTGACCATCGACACATCGCCCACGCCCACACTACAATTCCCCTCAAGGGCGCACAATGAGCGAGGAAGAAGGGCGGCACGTCCGCCGGAAGCGGTACCGCGGCAATCATCCCCGGGCCTTTTCCGAAAAATACAAGGAACACGACCCGGAAAAATATGCCGAGGATCTCAGGAAAGTGCTCGCGAGGGGAGACACGCCCGCGGGCAGCCACCGCTCCATCATGGTGGAGGAAATTCTCGGGGTCCTGGCGCCGGCCAGGGGCGACACGGCGGTGGACGCTACCCTGGGCTACCGCGGTCACGCGGGCGAAATCCTCAGGCGAATCCTGCCGGGAGGGCATCTCTACGGCTTCGACCGCGATCCCGCCGAACTGCGGAAAACGACGGAAAGGCTGACCGCCTCCGTCATTCCCGAGGGGGAGCGGGAGGGCGCGTTCATCCCCGTCCTGGCCAACTTCTCGACCATCGCGGAATACTTCGCCTCGTCCGGGCTGGGCGGCGCCGACATAGCCCTCGCCGACCTCGGCCTCTCCTCGATGCAGATAGACGACCCCGAGCGAGGCTTCAGCTTCAAGCGCAACGGTCCCCTCGACATGCGCATGAACCCGGAGGGGGGCCCTTCCGCGCGCGATTTCCTCGCCGCCGTCTCTGAGGAGGCCCTCCGCGGCCTGCTCGCCGCCAACGCGGACGAGGAGCGGTGCGGGGAAATCGCGCGAGCGATATCCCTGCGGCGCGGTAAGCTCGGCACGACCCGCGACCTGGCCGAGGCCATCTGCTCGGCATTCCCCGGGCGCCCCTTCAAGGACCCCGAGATGACGAGGACCTTGCGCCGCCACTTCCAGGCCAACCGCATCGAGGTGAACGGCGAGTTCAGCTCCCTCGAGGCCTTCCTCTCGGGCCT
>CAZRYP010000116.1:0-7497 GCA_964604295.1 uncultured Treponemataceae bacterium | reverse complement strand
GACGCCTACGAATTCATCAAGACCCAGGTCAAATAAGGACTCTTTCGTCCGGGCGCGGAGGGAAACCTCGCGGTGGTGATGTAGATGATCATCCAGGAGACTGTTCCGCGCCACGTCCTTCTCTCCGACTTCCAAAAAAATCTGACAATTTCCTTCAATTCCGCTGATCTCCTCGATTCAGCCCTTACCCATAGATCCTTCCTCGGTGAAAGTCCCGGAAAGGACGGCCTCCGCCACAATGAAAGGCTGGAATTCCTGGGCGACGCGGTCCTGGGCCATGCCGTGGCCCTTCTGCTCTACAGGAAGCTGGGGGGAAGGCCGGAAGGCGATCTCGCCCGCATCAAGAGCGTCGCGGTTTCCGAACAGACCCTCGCCCCCATCGCCGCCCGCATAGGCATCGCGGAAGCCCTCAGGTTGGGCAGGGGCGAGGAACTCTCGGGAGGGCGGAAAAAGAAAGCTCTCCTGGCCGACGCGCTGGAAGCCCTCATAGGAGCGGTCTCCCTGGACCAGGGCTGGGAAGCGGCTAACAGCTGGGTTATGCGTCTCATGGAACCGGCGATAGACGAAGTCATCGCAGGCCAGAGCAAGGACTACAAGACCATAATTCAGGAGTATTCCCAAAAATATATGAAGGAACTGCCGGAATACAGCCTTGCGAAGAGCGAAGGCCCCGACCATGAAAGGCTCTTCTGGGTTGAATGCCGCGTGGGGGAAAAACTTTACGGTCCCTTTCCGGGGAAATCGAAGAAGGAAGCCGAGCAGGCGGCGGCCGAGAATATCTACGGACATCTGGAGCGATCAGATCCCCTGACCGCGCAGCGCCTCCAGGCTATCGCCTCACTCTCTTCCTGACCCCGAGATCGGCCGGAAGGCGCCCAAGAGCGATCCGCTAGACGATTCCGTAGCGGGATTTCAGGGCTGAGGCTATGACAAGCAACGCTTCCTTCCTGTTCTGCTCGGGATCGTCCAGGACAGTCTCCAGAAGCTCCGCGAGGATCCTCCCCATCACGGGACCTTTCGGGATGCCGATGCCCGCGAGATCGTTCCCGTTCACGGCCAGATCCCCGATCTTGAAGGCGGCCTCGCCTTCCTGGAGGGCGGAAATGCGCCGTCTGAAGGGCTCGAGGAGGCGCGGATCCGGAGCCGCGCCCGTGATGGCGGCCGAATCGGCCATCCTCAGATCGAAGAGAGGCCCCACCTTGTCGGCGCCGACCCTGGCGATGAAGCGGCGCACCGCCGAATCTGTCCAGTCCTCGGTGTAATTGAACATATGATGCTTCACGAGATGGAGAACCGAATCGATGGTTTCGTTGGGAAGCTTGAGTCTTCTCAGGGCCGAGGACGCCAGCCGGACGGATATCTGCTCATGGTTGTGGAAAGTCGGTATCCCGTCGCTTCCCAGGGCTGAGGCCGAGGGCTTGCCCGAGTCGTGGAACAGCGCGGCAAGCCTGATCACGAGATCCTGCCGCGCAGCGTCGACGGAGAGGAAGAGGTGGTCCATCACGTCGAAGCGGTGGAGTCCCTTCTGCTGGCAGCCGCGCGAAGGGGTCAACTCGGGCAGGATTTCCCCGAGGAGGCCGGAAGATTCCAGGAGCCGCAGGCCGGTCGAAGGGGAGGGACTCAGGAGAATCTTTTGCAACTCGTCGCGTACCCGTTCGGGCGATACCTGCCGGAAGGTGGCGATGGCGGGGCCGATGGCGGAAAACGTCTCGTCGTCGATGACAAAGCCCAGTTGCGACGCGAAGCGTATCGCGCGCAGGGGCCTGAGGCCGTCCTCGGCGAAGCGAAGTCCCGGAGCTCCGACAGTCCTGATCAGCTTGGCGCCGATGTCCTTTCTTCCGTCGAAAGGATCGTGGAGCCTGCCGGAAAGGATTTCATAGGCCATGGCGTTCATCGTGAAATCCCTCCGCGACAAGTCCTCGTCTATGGTGGCGACGAATTCCACCGCGTCGGGCCTGCGGCCGTCTGTATAGCCGCCCTCCACCCTGAAGGTGGTGATCTCGACGGAATGGCGGCCCGAAAGCACTGTCACGGTTCCGTGCTTTATCCCCGTCGGGATTACATGGGGGAAAAGAGATAGTATCTCCTGGGGCGAGGCATCCGTGGCCATGTCGAAATCATTGCCCGCGCCGCGCTTCATGAAGTGGTCGCGGAGGGCTCCTCCCACGATGTAGGCTTTCCGGCCGGCTCCCTCGACACGTTCCGCGATGAGCCGGATCTCCCTCGGTATGGGGAGGGGAGGAAACAGCCTCATCAGGCCGTCCCTGGAAGGGGTGAATGGATCATGGTGATCAGAGCTTATACCAATCCCCGCGAGACTGTCCATCGAGAACGGCATCCGTGGAAAGAGGATGAAGAATGGGCAGGGAAAATGGGCACGATTGACAAAGGCCTATACTTGGGGCGAATCTGGGAAGGATGAAAGCCCTGCTTCTTACGGGAGGGGAATGCCCGCCTCCGCCCTTCCTCCGCCGCCTCGCCTCCGGCGCCGATCTCGTGATAGCCGCCGACTCCGGCCTGGATGCCGCGAAATCGGCCGGGATAGTCCCTGATCTTGTCGTCGGCGACTTCGACAGCCTCAGCGACAGATCCCTCCTTGCCGCCTTGCCAGCGGATCGAGTCCGGGAATACCCAGTGGACAAGGATGACACGGACACGGAGATCGCCCTGCTCGCGGCGGTCGAGAGAGGGGCCGACTACATCATCGTCGCGGGGGGGGGAGGGGGCAGGCTGGATCATCTCCTGGCCATAGCAAGCCTTTTCAGGCGCGGAATTCCGCCACGCGAATGGCATACCGGGCAGGAGTCCGTCTACTTCCTTGACGAGGGGGAATCCGCCCGCTTCGAGTCGGCCGAGGGGGAGACTGTCTCGGTATCCCCCGCCGGGGGCGGTGGAAGCCAAGACATGGATTCGGAAGGACTCCGATGGCCGCTGAAAGGCCTGGTATGGGATCCGGGGGGATTCGGAATAAGCAACAGGAGCGGCGGAGACAGCCTGCGGATCTCAGCCGGCACCGCCCCCCTTCTCGTCATCCTGCGCGTCGGCCGCGTACGCGTCCTTCAATAGGGCCAGGCTCTCCAGGGGATCCTGGACGAGCACTTTCTTGCCTCCCAGCAGCTCCGCGATGCCTATTTCGTTCCTGTACCGGGGGATGATGTGGAGGTGCAGATGTTCAATGCTGGCCCCCGCCGCCATGCCCTGATTGTAGCCGATATTATAGCCGGCCGGATTGTACGTATTGTCCAGCAGGTCCAGGCAGCGGTCGACAGCCAGATCCATGGCTCTTTTTTCACTTTCCTCCAGCATGCGTATGTCGGTGACATGCCGGCGGGGAAAAATGATGAGATGGCCGGGATTGTAGGGATAGAGATTCAGGGAGACGACCAGGAGTCCGTTTTCGTAGACGACGAGACGCTCGACTTCCTCCGAGCCTTTGCCGACATGGCAAAGGATGCAGCCTTGGGGTTTCGCGCCCTTCAGGTAGCCCATCTTGTCGAAGTTGAAGAAGTACTCCATCTCGCCTCCCGCCTACACTCACCGTCTATATCATGATAGGATATCCGCATGGAAACCGCCGAATCCCTCGAATCTCCGGAAAAGGACGATCGCGGGATTCTCTTCGTCCGAAGATTTCCAAGATGGACTGCCATAGCGTCTTTTGCCTTGATGTGTCTCTGCCTGGCGGGCCTGACCCTCTCGAAAGCCCTGCGCCTCGACATGGCCGCGACCGGGATGCTCTTCCAATCCCTCTACGCGGGAGCGCTGGGATTTTTCATCTCGGCTTCGGCCCGCTTCAGCCTGGACATTATGTATGGCATTCTCGGCCTTGCGCAAGTGAGAATCGCGGCGATACTCGCCTGGGTCGTCCTCGCCGCGGCCAGCCTCATTCCCTTAGCCCTCATCTTTGCCTTGCAGCGATTGGCCTCCGGCTTCCAGTCCTGAAACCCATGCCAGCCTTGACCCTCCGAAGCGGCGGGAACTATACTCGCCTGTCGATGCGGTGACAAGGAGATCTCCATGAGCACAAGAGTACGATATGCGCCTTCGCCTACCGGAAACCAGCATATCGGGGGCGTCCGAACGGCCCTGATCAACTATCTGTACGCCCGATCCAGCGGCGGAACCTTCATCCTGCGGCTCGAGGATACGGACAGGACGCGCTTTTCGGAAGAGTACGTGAAGAACCTCTACGATACCTTCAGATGGCTGGGTTTCTATTGGGACGAGGGACCCGATGTCGGCGGACCGGCAGCTCCCTATGTCCAGTCGGAGCGCTTCGATATCTACCGGAGCCATGCCGAAAAGCTCGTCGCCGTGGACAAGGCCTACTACTGCTTCTGCGGAGAGGAGAGGCTCGGGAAGCTCCGGGAAGAGCAGGCCGCGTCCAAGACGGGAGATCAGGGCTACGACAGGCACTGCAGGAGCATGGGGAAGGAGGAGGTCGATGCGCTGCTTGCGGCTGGCGGGAACCACGTGATCCGGCTGAAGATTCCCCTCGAGGGGAGCACCGTCTTCCAGGACAGGCTCCTGGGCACGATAGAGTGGAAGAACGAGGACATCAGCCCCGACCCCGTGCTCCTCAAATCCGACGGCTTTCCGACCTATCATCTCGCCAACGTGGTCGACGATCACCTGATGGGCGTCACCCATGTCATGAGGGCGCAGGAATGGATTCCCTCGGCTCCCCTCCACAAGATCATGTACGATGCCTTCGGCTGGGAACAGCCCGAACTCTGCCATCTTCCCATGGTGCTGGGGGCCGACGGACACAAGCTCTCCAAGCGCCACGGCGCGACGGCTGTCAACGAGTTCAGGCGGTCCGGCTACCTCCCCGAAGCCCTCATCAATTATATCGCCCACCTGGGCTGTTCCTTCGAAGAGGGGAGGGACATCTTCACCCTGGGCGAGATGGAAAAGCTGTTCAGGCTGGAGAAGCTGAACAAGGCTCCCGCCGTCTTCGACTACCAGAAGCTGGAGTGGTTCAACGGACAGTATATCAGAATGAAGTCCGACGCCGAGCTCGCGGCCCTTCTCAAGCCGTATCTGATCGAGGCGGGCTTGCGCGGGGAATCCGATCCCGCCGCCGACAGGCTGGAACTCAAGGCCATGTCCCTTGTCAAGGAAAGGCTCAAGCTCCTCGCTGACGCCCCCGCGATCATGGCCTACCTGTACAGGACGCCGGACCTGCCCCCGGCCGAGGAGTTCATCCCTAAGAAACTCGACCTCGCGACCACTGTCGCGATGCTCGAAGAAGACCTCGCCCTCGTGGAGGAACTGGATTTCAGCCGTATCGAGGAGGCCGAGGAGCGCTTCAGATCCAGGTCGGCGGATATCAAGGCCAAGCTGGGGGATCTCCTCATGCCCCTCCGCGTGGCCGTCACAGGCTCCAGGGTGAGCCCCCCTCTCTTCGAATCCATCCAGGTTCTCGGATCTGCCGAAGTTTCGGCAAGGATAAAGGCGGCCATCTCCCATCTCAGCGAAACAAGGGTTTGACACCGTGCATGCACAGGCATTCGACAACGAAAAATATCTCTCGGAACAGGCGGCCTTCATAAGCGCGCGGGCGGTGGGAACCGAAAAGCTCTATCTGGAATTCGGCGGGAAGCTCCTCTGGGACTGGCATGCCGCAAGGGTCCTGCCCGGCTACGATCCCAACGTGAAGATCAGGCTCCTCTCCATGCTGAAGGACAAGGCCGAGGTCATCCTCTGCATCTACGCGGGCGACATCGAGCGAAAGCGCATGCGCGGAGACTTCGGCATAACCTACGACGCCAGCGCCCTCCAGATCTTCGACCAGCTGGGGGAATGGGGAGTTTCGGTGGCCGGCGTCGTGATCACGCGCTTCGAGGGACAACCCGCGGCCGAGCAGTTCGGCTCCCTTTTGGAAAGGCGCGGAGTGAAGGTCTACAAGCACAGGCCGACGAAGGGCTATCCTTCCGACGTGGAATGCATCGTAAGCCCGGAGGGATACGGGGCGAACGCCTATATTCCC
This sequence comes from uncultured Treponemataceae bacterium, assembly GCA_964604295.1. Taxonomy (GTDB): domain Bacteria; phylum Spirochaetota; class Spirochaetia; order Treponematales; family Rectinemataceae; genus CAZRYP01. The sequence goes on along the minus strand of CAZRYP010000116.1, from coordinate 1,505 downwards.
ACGAGCAAGCCCATCGTCGTCATCACGGGTCCCGGGCCGGGTTCCGGAAAACTGGCCACCGCCCTCTCCCTCGTCTATGCCGACTACCTTGCCGGCAGGAAGGCGAGCTACGCCAAGTTCGAGACATTCCCCGTCTGGAACATGCCCCTGAAGCACCCGGTCAATATAGCCTACGAGGCGGCGACCGTGGACCTCGGAGACTTCAATTGCGTGGACCCCTTCCATCTCGAAGCGGCGGGGGAAACCTCCATCAATTACAATCGCGACGTGGAGGTCTTCCCGGTGCTGCGCCGCATCCTCGACAAGGTGTCGGGAGGGTCGGCCGGATACAGGTCCCCCACCGAGATGGGCGTGAACCGCATCGCCTCGGGCATAGTCGACGATGAGGCGGTCAGGGAGGCGGCCATGCAGGAAATCATACGCCGCTACTTCCGCCACAGTTGCGAATATGCCCTCGGAATCGCGGAAAAGCCCGCGGTGCAGCGCATCCTGGCCATCATGGACGAACTCGAGCTCAAGCCAGAGGACAGGAAGGTGGTCCTTCATGCCAGGGAATCCGCCGAAAAGGCTCTGAAGGAAGGGAAGGGCAATCAGGGCGTCTGCGTGGGCGCGGCCCTGGAACTTCCCGACGGCAGCATCGTCACCGGCAAGAACTCCCCCTTCCTCCACGCGTCCAGCGCCGTCGTGCTCAACGCGGCCAAGAAGCTCGCCGGCATACCCTCCAAGATACATCTCCTGCCTCCCGTGGTCACGGCGAGCATCGCGAGCCTGAAAAGGGATGTGCTGGGGCGCAAGTCCATTTCCCTGAGCCTGGACGAGACCCTCATAGCGCTCTCCGTGAGCGCCGCGATGAATCCCTCAGCCCAGGCGGCCATGGAAGCCCTGAAATCGCTGGCGGGCTGCGAGCTCCACCTCACCCACATACCTGCCTCGGGCGACGACATAGGGCTGCGCCGTCTAGGCCTCAACGCCACGAGCGATCCCTTCTTCGCCGGGACCAACCTCTTCCACTCCTGAAGCGCCAGGCCTTGGCCTGAAGCGGGGCTTGCGCGGGGAAACGAAGCTCCTCCGCCTTGACCCGCTTTGCCCTTGCGCGGCATAGTGGCTGTACCGCGCCTCTGAAGCGCGGCAAGGAGCATCTATGAGCGCAGAGGACAGGAAGGACGAGGGCGGGGCCGATTTCATCCGCGACGCCGTCGCCAGGGACATAGCCGAAGGCAGGACTGGGGTAGTACGCACCCGGTTTCCCCCCGAACCCAACGGCTGGCTTCATATCGGCCATGCCAAGGCCATCTACGTCGATTTCGGGATAGCCCGGGCCTTCGGGGGCAAGTGCAACCTCCGCTTCGACGACACCAACCCCGAAAAGGAAGATCTCTCTTATGTCGAAGCCATACGGCGCGATGTGAAATGGCTGGGCTACGACTGGGAGGATAGGGAATACTTCGCCTCGGACTACTACGAGAGACTCTACGGCATGGCCCTGCTGCTGATAGGCAAGGGGC
>CAZRYP010000115.1:0-7621 GCA_964604295.1 uncultured Treponemataceae bacterium | reverse complement strand
CACAAGGGCGATGGCAGAGGAAACCGCGGCGGCCTATCCCGCCGCCGCACTCAGGGTGCTCGATGGGGTGGGCCATTCCCCCATGGTCGAGGATCCGGAGCGTTTCAAGGCATTGTTGAAGGAATTTCTCGGCTCGCTCTGAAGGCGGGTCGCATATTCGGAGGAAACATGTCCAAGGTAAGCATCATCGGCGGCTACAATACCGCCTTCGGGAATTTCGTCAGGAAGGACAAGGAAACAGGGGCGGTGACCGATCTCAAGAGCATCTACGAGCTTCTCGTGGAGGCGGGCAGGGGAGCCATAGGCGACGCGGGGATAGAAGCCGCCGATGTCGACGCGGTGTGGGTGGCCTCCTGCGCCCCGGGGGTCTTCGCCAACCAGGAGCACCTGGGCGCCCTGGGCGTCGAGGTCGCGCCCGAAGCCCTGCGTTTCAAGCCGATGAACAGGGTCGAGGATGCCTGCGCCTCGGGCTCCGTGGCTCTCTTCAACGCCATGTACGCCGTGGAATCGGGCAGGGTGAAGGTCGCCCTCGTCATAGGCGTCGAAAAGATGAATCTCCTCGACACGAAGGGTGTCACGCACGGCCTCGCCACCTGTTCCTACTGGGCGGAGGAGGGCGCCAGGGGCATGACCTTCCCGGGGCTCTTCGCGGAGTACGCCAAAGGCTATGCAGCCCGCTACGGGCTGGACGAGGCCACTTTGGCGAGAATGCTCGCTCAGGTCGCGGCGCTCAATTACAGGAATGGACTCGACAACCCCCTCGCGCACTTCGGCAAGGGCGGTCCTTCGGACAGGCTGGGGCTGACGACGGCCGAGGCCATCCTGAATCTGCCTCCAGAGAAGAATCCCATGATCGCCGCCCCTCTGCGCCTCCACGACTGCTCCCTCGTGACGGACGGGGCGGCGGCCCTCGTCATTACAGCGGGGAATTCCGGCCTGGCAAGGGGACCGCGGGCAGTATCCATCGCGGGGATAGGCCACGCCAACGAAAGGATAGCCATTTCGGCGCGGCCGAACATGCATGAGCTCATGGCGGGCAAGGTCGCTGTGGCCAGGGCCTTCGCCGAGGCCGGCATCGGGATAGGCAATGTCGACCTGGCCGAAGTCCACGACTGCTTCACGATCAACCAGCTCCTCTCTACGGAAGCTCTGGGTCTTTCGGCGGACGGGAATGCGGGATACGACTATCTCGCGGGCCGCTTCGGCCGCGACGACCCGCGATGCTCCGTCAATCTCTCGGGCGGACTGAAGGCCAAGGGCCATCCCGTGGGGGCCACGGGCGTTTCGATGAATGTGCTTCTCTACAAGCAGCTCATAGGCGAGGCCATTGGCGCCGTATCGACGGTCAGGAAGCCCGAGGTCGGCGTCGCCTTCAATGTCGGGGGAAGTTCGGTGACCAACTGCGTCACCGTCCTGAGGAAGGATTGAAGGGAGTTAGACCGGTTCGCGTTGACACCGCCTCGCGTGGACAATCCTCTTCGCGATCTAGGGGCGGGACATTTTCGTAAGGAAGGCATGAGAAGCTCTGTCGTTCCCTGCTTCACCGCCGCCGCGTCCGCTTCAGGAGTTCGATGATCTTCCTGCCTGGCGCGACGCCCTGGGGGCAGACCCTGCTGCATTCGAAGGCGCGCTCGCAGGCCGGCGCTCCTTCGGGTCCGTCGACAAGGGGGCCCAGCTCGGACTCCCGGCCGGGATGCTTCCCCATCTCGACGGCAGCGGCGGCGAGGGCCGCCGGGCCGGCGAAGGGCGCCGAAACAGGGCAGGCGGCGACGCAGACCCCGCACTCTATGCAGTCCTCGAGACGTACGGGATTTTCCGCGCCTTCCTCGGCCTTGTCGTCCGCGGCCTTCAGGTAATCGGTATCGGGTGCCGCGTCGAAGAGAGGTCCCGGCCAGACCGCGATGCCTCCGATTTCCGTCATCTTGGCTAGAGGCTCGATCACCAGAATTCCCTCGCCCAGGTCGGAAGCCCTGGTGAGGCACATGAGGCGGGGTTTTCCGTTTATCATCGCGCCGCAGGTTCCGCAGGATCCGTGGTGGCAGGAATGCCGGTAGAGGAGTCCGGGTTTCCCGTCCTTCCTGAGCCGTTCCAGAATGTCCAGAACGGTATCCGATCCCTCGACGTCGAGCGTGAAGCGGGATTCGCCCCTGGAATTCCTTGCCACGATTTCCATATTCATCGAGTCGCCCCGCGCCAGTACTCCCGCCATGAGGGCAGCCTGTATCGGCCCGTGCGGCTTTCCGCCGCGACCCCCGATTTTTCGCATATGAGATCGGCTGTCTTCTCCGCCATGGCGCGGAGGACGGTGGCCTTGCCGCCGATGATGGTGAGGAAGCCCGCGAGCCCGTCCTCCGCCTCGTGGTCGAGGATCCGGAAATCCCGGCTCAAGGCTCTGCCTTCGCTGTCGCCGGCCTCGCCCGCCCCGGCAAGGGGCCTGGCCGCCGCCCACGCGGCGCGCATGGGCAACGTGTCGAAACCCGGTACCATCTCGGCGCCCGCCTTGAGGAGGAACTGGATTTCGTCCCTGCCGGGCAGGATCCCTTCAGGGGAATCGGCCAGCTTCTGCGTCGTGCCGATGATGGCGAGCCCCCTCTGAGGCACGAGGATGTCGCCATCATCGGGCGGTCTCAGGCGGCTGATGACATGATCGACGAGCCTGCCCTCTACGGCCAGCATCGAGCCGGAAGCGGGCGTGATATCGATGGAGACGCCCGCGAGCCTGCCGACCGTACCCGCCCAGGCTCCTGTCGCGCTCACCGCGAAATCGCATTCTATCCTGATATCGCGGCCGGGGCCGGACCTCAGGTCGAGGGCTTGGACGGCGCGCAGCCTTCCCCCGAAAAAATCGAATCCCCGAACCTCGTGCCATGGCAGGATCTCCGCTCCCATGCGCTTCGCCCCGGCCGCGAACATCATCGCGAGCCTGAACGCGTCGAAACTGCCGTCAGGGACGGAAACCGCGGATTTAATGCCGCGGACCAGCCGGGGCTCCATGCGCTCGAGGCGCTCCGGTTCGACGGCGGCGGCGGGAATGCCCGACTCGACGCAGGCATCGATGAAGGTCCTTTCCAGAGCCCTCTCCTCTTCCGTCAGGGCGATGAAGAAGCCGCCGTTGTACTCGATGCTCGGGTCGGCTATCCGAGCGAGGACGAGGCTTTCGGAATAGCATTCCCTGGCGATGTTCCGGTCGGACCATGCGTAGCGCGCCCCGCAGTGGAGCTGGCCGTGATGCCGCCCCGTCGTGCCCGAAGTCAGTTCCCCCTTTTCGAGGAGGGTGACCCCGAAACCTCGCTGCGCGAGATCGTAGGCCAGGGCGAGACCTGTGCCTCCCCCGCCGATCACGCAGACGCGAAAATCCTTCTTCCTGCCAGCCGCGGCCGCCGGCAGGGCTTCAGCTTCCGTCCCGAAGAGAGGAATCCTGGCTTCCATCACGCTCGCGCGCTGAAGCGCTTCACTTTCTTCGTCGTCGTCATTTCCAGGGGTTCCTTCAGCGTGGAGATCCGCGTGATCTTCTGATAGGGGAGGAGCTTCTGGTTCACTTCCTCGACGATCTCCCTCATTCTCGCCTCGGCGGCAGCCGCCGTCGGGATCCCGTCCTCGGCGAGCTTCTTCAGCCATTCCTGCTCCGGGTAGATGAGGACTTCGATCATCTCCGACACTTCTTCAGTCTTCTCGAAATAGCCCTTCACCAGGACCTGGTCGATCTCCCCGTAGAGCTGGAAGCGGTTTTCGATCTCCTCCGGATAGACGTTCTTCCCTCCCTCGGTGACGATGATGTTCTTGGCCCTGCCGGTGAGATAGAGATAGTCCTCGTCGTCCAGGTAACCCAGATCGCCCGTCTTGAACCAGCCGTCCTCGGTGAAGACCTCCTTGGTTTCCTCAGGCATCCTGTAATAGCCCTTCATCACCATGGGGCCCTTCACTGCGATTTCGCCGATCCCGTCCTCGTTGGGATCCAGGATTTTCATCTCGACCCGGGGGATGAGCTTTCCGACGGAAGTTTCCTTGTAGTGCTCGACGGGATTGAGGGTGAGGATGGGGGAAGTCTCGGTGAGGCCGTAGCCCTGCACGAAGTCTATGCCCAGCTCGTTGTACTTCCGGAATACCGAGGGAGCGAGGGGACCGCCTCCGGAGATGCATATCCTGATCGTGGAGAGGCTGGCCTTGTCCAGTACGGAATGGAAGAGGCTCTTGCCCGGATTCACCTTGAATACTTTCTTGACTGCGCCCGAAAGGCCCATCATCGCGGCGATGAGACCGTTCACGAGGGGACCTTTCTCCTTGATGCCCTTGAGGATGCCGTTCAGCAGCTTGTTGAAGAGGAGGGGAACGCCGAGGAACATCGTCACGCGGGCTTCCTTGAGGTCCTTGAGTATCTGCTTCACCACCATGCGCTTTCCGAATACCGTCTCGGCGCCGACCGAGAAGGATTCGATGAAGACCGCCAGCATCGTGTAGGAATGGTGGATGGGAAGGAGGGCGTAGAAAACGTCCTCCTCGCTCAGGTGGAGGTTGGCCTGGGCCAGGAAACAGTCCGACACCAGATTTCCGTGGCTGAGCATGACGCCCTTCGGCGTTCCCGTCGTGCCGGAGGTGAAGAGGATGGCGGCCAGGTCTTCCTCGCCCGGGGGAACGGCTGCCGGCTGTGCTTGTCCCGGGGGCGCCTGGAGCCCGAGGATGTAATCGTCTCCGCCTTCGAAGAGGGAAAGGATCTTGGAGATGCCGGGACAGGCGGCCTTGAGTTCAGCCGCCTTCTCCTCGTCGACGAAGAGGATGACAGAGTCGCTCGCGTTCACGAGATTGACGGTTTCCCCAAGGCTGAGCTGGTAGTCGATGGGCACCACCACCGCGCCGGCCTCTAGTATGGCCAGGTAGGCGATGGCCCATTCCGGGGAGTTCTTGCCCGTCAACGCGATCTTGGCGCCTTTTTCCAGGCCCAGGGACCTCAGATAGGCAGCCGTCTTCCTGATCGCTTCATGGGCTTCCCTGTAGCTGAGGCTCACTCTCTCCGGAGAGTAGACAGTGAAGCAGGGACGATCGGGGAAGCGCTCGGCTGAAATCCCGAAGAGCTCCGGAAGGGTGGGCCACTCGCCCCTGAATGCCCTCCCCCTGTACTTGTCCAGAAATGTCCACGGTTGTTCATTGCCCATACACTCACCTTGCGGGACAGCCGGTCGTCCCGTCTTCATGCGGATCCTGCCGGCCGAAGCCGGATATTCCCAACCCCATTATGCGGTACTTCCGGGGACATGAAAAGAAGGGCGGGGAGTGCCGGATATCGTCTCCCCTTCCATTCCGGCCTTTTTTTCGCTATGCTCACCTGATCATACTTTTTCAGACAGCCCGGAGGGGATCCATGAAGGCGATCGAACTGGCCAAGGCCTACGATCCGAAGAGTTTCGAGGACGCAATCTATGCCCTGTGGAAGGACGAAGGCCATTTCATGCCCAAGGCGGAAAAGGGCAAGAAGCCCTTCACCGTCGTGATACCCCCTCCCAACGTAACAGGCGTCCTCCACATGGGACATGCCCTCAACAACAGTCTCCAGGATATCCAGGTCCGCTATAGGCGGATGACGGGCAGGCCGGCGCTCTGGGTGCCCGGCACCGACCATGCCGGCATCGCGACGCAGAACGTCGTCGAAAGGAAGCTCCGCAAGGAAGGCAAGGACAGGAGAGCGATGGGGCGCGAGGCCTTCGTCGCCGAAACCTGGAAGGTAGCCAGGGAACACAAGGCTTTCATCAACAACCAGCTCGTCAGGATAGGCGCCAGCGTCGACTGGTCGCGCGAGCGCTTCACCCTGGACGAAGGGCTTTCGAAGGCAGTGCGCGAGGTTTTCGTGACGCTCTACGAGCGCGGGCTCGTCTACAAGGGCGAATACCTCGTCAACTGGTGCACGTCCTGCGGGACCGCCCTGTCGGACGACGAGGTGGAGCACGAGGACGAGAAGGGCTCCATGTGGCATATCTGGTACGAGCTCGCCGACGGTCCCTGCCCCGAATGCCCTTCGGGGAAGATCGAGATAGCCACCACCCGACCCGAGACCCTCCTGGGCGATACGGCCGTCGCAGCCCATCCCGAGGACGAGCGCTATGGCGCCCTCGTCGGGAGGATGGTGAGGCTCCCCCTTACCGACAGGCTCATTCCCATCATCGCGGACTCCTATGTGGACAGGGCCTTCGGCACCGGCTTGGTCAAGATCACGCCGGCCCACGACCCCAACGACTTCGAAGTGGGCAACAGGCACGGGCTGGAACGCATCAATATCCTCAATCCCGACGGCAGCCTCTCGGACAAGGTGCCGGAAAAATACCGGGGCTTGAAGGCCCTGGAAGCCAGGAAGCTCGTGATCGCCGACCTCAAGGCTCTGGGACTCCTCAAATCCGAGGAAAAACTCGTGCACGCCGTCGGCCACTGCTATCGCTGCCATACCTCCATCGAGCCCTATCTTTCCAAGCAGTGGTTCGTGAGGATGAAGCCCCTCGCCCAGAAGGCTCTCAAGGCCTGGCAGGACGGTGAGGTGGTCTTCTTCCCGAAGAAATGGGAACACACCTACAAGCACTGGCTCGAGAACATCCGCGACTGGTGCATTTCCCGCCAGCTCTGGTGGGGACACAGGGTGCCCGTCTTTTATTGCCGGCACTGCGGGGCTGTCCTCGTGGAGCGCGAGGATCCGACCATCTGCGTGAAATGCGGCTCCGGCGATATCTGGCAGGACGAGGACGTCCTCGATACCTGGTTCTCCAGCTGGCTCTGGCCCTTCAGCACCCTGGGATGGCCGAAGGATACGGCCGACCTCAGGCGCTTCTATCCGACTTCGGCTCTTGTCACGGCCTATGACATAATCTTCTTCTGGGTGGCCAGGATGATCATGGCGGGCATGGAGTTCACAGGCAGGAGTCCCTTCGACGAGGTCTACATCCACGGACTGGTGAGGGACAAGCAGGGACGGAAGATGTCCAAGAGCCTGGGCAACGGCATCGACCCCCTCGAGATCGTGGACGAGTACGGGGCGGATTCCCTCAAATTCACCCTTGCCTACAACTGCGCGGCGGGCCAGGATATCCTCCTCGACCGCGAAAGCTTCAGGATGGGCTCGAAGTTCGCCAACAAGGTCTGGAACGCGTCGCGATACATACTCATGAACCTCGAGGGTCGCGAATTCGTGTCCCCGGACTCCCTCGCTTATTCCGACGTCGACAGGTGGATCCTCCACCGCCTCGACCAGACCGCCTCCCAGGCGGCCCAGGCCCTCGAGTCATGGCGCTTCAACGATGCGGCCCAGGCCGTCTACTCCTATTTCTGGGACGATTTCTGCGACTGGTACATCGAAGCCACCAAGCTCTCCACCAAGTCGGGCAGCGACGCCGAAAAGGACAGGGCCACCACCGTGCTCCTCATGGTCCTCGAGGAATCCCTGAGGCTCCTTCATCCCTTCCTCCCCTTCGTGACCGAGGAAATCTACGGCATGCTGCCCAACGCCGGGGGTAGGCTCATATCCCAGCCCTGGCCGAAGAGGGATGACGGAAGGCTGGATCCCGAACTCGCTTCCCGCTTCGAAAGCCTGCGCGAGCTCGTCACCCTCGCCCGGACCCTGAGGTCGGAATTCCAGATCCCACCC
>CAZRYP010000114.1:0-7652 GCA_964604295.1 uncultured Treponemataceae bacterium | reverse complement strand
CGCGGTGTACGCTTCGCACCTCATCCACAGGAGCAAGCCCGATCCCCTGTTCTGGCGGCATATCCTTTCCTGCGAGGGCGTGGCGGCCGAGAGAGCCTTTTTCGCCGACGACAGCGAAGCGAACGTCGGGGCCGCCCACGCGCTCGGGATGAAAGCCTTTGTCTACACCGATGCGGCGGGCTTGAGGCGGGACCTGGCTTCCGTGGGAGCGCCTATCTAGGCCGCTTTAGTTTCAGGTTCTCCCGAACGCACTTTGCCCATCACGAGGAAGGCCGCGATCATGCAGAGCGAACAGAAGAGGAATATGCCCCTGTAGCCCGCGATATCGATGATGGCGCCCGTGATGATGGGCGCGAGGATGGCCGCGCCCTGGCTGGCCGTGTAGTAGAGCCCCGTGTAGATTCCCATCGTTCCCCAGCTGGCCATCTGCCACAGCATTGGGAAGGAGTTCGTGACCACCGATACCCAGAACATGCCAAAGACGAACATGATGAGCCAGAAGCTATAGAGCCTCAGCGATCCTGAAAGGCCCGCCGTAAGGGGGCCGTGGAGGAAGAGGAGGATCGTCAACCCCGCGATCGCGAGAAGGCTCGTACGTATCGTTTTCTTCCGCCCGCGCCTATGGGCGATGTAGCCCGAGGGGATGGCGAAGATGGCATAGGCTATCCCGACCATGCCCGCGGCGAGGGCCGCAGTGCCCGACGTCGTCTTGAGGATGTCGACCGAGTACTTTCCTATGAAGGGAAGGACTCCCTGATAGCCCAGGAACCAGAGGAAGAGGGACACCAGGATGTAGAGCGCGCTCTTGTCCTTCTGCCCCGCCACCGCCCTGAAGCTCGCGAGGAGGGGTTCCTTCTTCTCTTCCGGCGCACCGGCGGGCTTCCGCTTCTCCTTCACGAAGAGGAAGAGGAGGAGGACTGCCAGAACGACGAGAATTCCCGCCATGGGGAAGGGAAGCCTGTCCTTCGTCCTTCCGAGAAGCGGCAGCACGATATCGATATCCATGAGCCTGGCGAGGCCTATGGTGCCCACGATCGTGGCGATGCCCCCCATGGTGTTGATGACGCCGTTGGCCTCGGACCTGTATTCGGCCGGGATGATGTCGGGCATGAGGGCGACGACGGGCCCCCGGGCCGCCTGCTTGACGAGGTTGAGGCAGAAGATCAGGCCGATGAGGGCGCCGAGGGAGATTCCGGCAGCGTAGGGCATGGCTCCGAAGAATATGGCGGTCAAGGGCAGGAGCGTGATGATGAATGGCATCCTCCGGCCTATCCTCGTGTCCGTCCTGTCCGAGAGCACGCTCGACAGGGGGATGAGAAAGAGGGCGAATATGTTGTCAAGGGTCATGATGAACCCGACGAGGGTCATCGATGAGACATATTTCCCCAGGAAGATGGGCACGTAGGTGTCGTAGAGGGGATCCATGAGCCCCATGGTGAAGAATCCGAAACCGATCAGGAATGTCAGCTTCAGGAAAGGTCGGAAGCCTTTTTTCTCATCTTTCATGGGACGCTCCTTGTGGATTTTCGATACATACTACACCGAAAGGCCTTATTCGCAAGGGGAAAACGGAAGCCTCGCCGAAGACGGACTCCATGAGAACCCTGTATGCCTCGAGCCTGGGAACGGGTACATAGGCCTGGATCGTGCCGGCGAAGCCGCCGCCATGGACCCTGCAGGCGCCCGAGCCGGCGAGGAAGTCCTCGGTGAGGGCGAGGGCGAGGGGGAGTCCCTGTTCGGAAGGGGAGCGGGCGGGGTAGAGGTTCTGGAGGAACCTGGCGCTCGAATCGCCCGAGGCCTGGACGACCGCGAGGCATGCGCCGATGTCCTCCTCGAGGATGGCCTTCCCGAGCAAGGAGCTGCGTTCGGTTTCCCCGACAAAATGCCAGGCGCGCAGGAAAGCCCTGTCCCCGCATCGGCCGCGTATTTCCCCGACCCTGTCCAGGAGTTCCTTCCTCGAGGTTCCGGCCAGGGTAGGCCGGCCGAGGATCGCGGCGACGGCCTTCATTTCCGCCGGTATCGCGGCATAGTCCTCCGTGAGGTCGGCATGGCTGCCTCCCGTGGCGACTATGACAAGGGAGAGGCCGTAATCGTCCGGATCGAAGCGCAGCAGCTCCACCTTCGCCTCGGCCGGATCCCCGAAATCCATGGCCGCGGTATTCCCCAGCGCGCAGGCCAGCTGGTCCATGAGCCCGCATGGCTTGCCGAAATAAAAGTTCTCGGCATGGCGGCCCGCCTCGGCGATTTCGGCGGGGGAGGCGTCCAGGCCGGAGAAGACGGAAAACATGGCCCCGACGAGGACTTCGAAGGAGGCGGAACTCGACATGCCGGAACCTGGAAGGACGTCGGACCGCACAAGAGCGTCGAAGCCGCGGACAGGGCTGTCCCGGCAGCGCCCCGCCGCGAGGGCCGCGGCCATGCCCCGCACGATGGCCGCCGAACTTCCCTTTTCCCGGGGCAGGACCGAGAGCTCGGCCAGGTCCACTTCGAAAGCGCCGAAGCCCTCCGAGACTATACGGACGAGTCCGTCGCGGCGGGGCGCGGCCGCGGCTATCGTATCGAGGTCGATGGAGGCGGCGAGCACCTTGCCGTGGTTGTGGTCCGTATGATTGCCGCAGAGCTCTGTCCTGCCGGGAGCGGAGAAAAAAAGAGGCGCGGACGGACTGCCGACTCCCGGGAAATATCCGGGAAAAGCCGAGGCAAGCTTCGCGTAGCGGGCTTTCTGGCTCGGAATGGCAACCTGGGCGTAGAGGGGATCTATGGAAGCGAGCCGGGGTATCCTCGAGGGGAGGGCAGGCACCTGCCCTCCCGTATCGATCCCAGGACCGCGGGACTGCTTTTCGCTCATGTCCTCACCTTGGATGAAGTTCGGCTCCCAGTATGTGAAAGAACTATCCTTTTGTACAGGGATCGCCTATATTTTCTACATGGCAGCCAGGACACAGCGCATTTCCGGGGAAGAGGGAAGCCCAGCGCCCAGGCTTCGCCGGCGCTCCAGGCCGGGAACCTTCCTCGCGCTCTTTCTGCTGGCCGTCCTGGCCGTTTCCGTCTTCCAGGTGGCATCGAAGTTTCCCGACTTGTCCGATCCGATCTTGAGGGCTTCCGGCTCGACCGTGAGCGTCCATTCCGAGGGAGGCGACCTGCGGTTCCTGCCCCAGGGAAGGGAAGCCCTCCCGGTGGGCTTCATCATGTATCCCGGAGCGAAGGTACCCAAGGAGGCATACTCCTACCTGGCGCGATCGCTGGCGGAAGAGGGCTATCCCGCCGTCCTCGTCGATGCCCCCCTGGGCTTCGCCATTTTCGGCGTCGATGCGGCTTCCCCTTCCATCGCCGCCCTGACCGGGGTCAAGAGGTGGGTCCTGGCCGGCCATTCCCTCGGAGGGGTAGCCGCCTCCCTCTACGCGAAAAAACATCCGGAAAGTGTCGCGGGCATCGTGTTGCTCGGCTCCTATCCCCCCGGAGGAGGGTCCCTCGCCGGGCTCGATCTCCGGGCGCTGTCGATTTCCGCGTCCAACGACATGCTGGCGACGCAGGAGAAGATCGAAAAGTCCAGGACGCTCCTGCCCGAAACGACCCTCTACATGCGCGTGCCGGGCGGAAACCACGCCCAGTTCGGGGAATATGGATCCCAGCGTGGAGACGGGGCGGCCGAGATCCCTCCCGGGCGTCAACAGGGAATCGTGGTGGAATCGGTGCTCGCCTTGATGGCCAATCTGCGATAGGTCGTCGCCGAGGCGAGGATATTCTCCACTTCCCCATCGCTGACAGCCCTGACGATCCTGGCCGGACTCCCCAGCACGAGACTCCTGGCCGGGATTTTTCTGCCTTCGGGCACCAGGGCTCCGGCACCCACGATGCATTCCTCGCCGATCTCCGCCCCGTTCAGGATTATCGAACCCATGCCGATGAGGGATCTGCTGCCGACCTTGGAGCCGTGCACGATGGCCCCATGGCCCACGGTGACGTCATCGCCTATCATGCAGGGCAGGCCTTCAGCCACGTGAAGTACGGCCCCGTCCTGAATATTGGTCCGATCGCCTATGGACACGGGGGCGAAATCCCCGCGCAGGGTGGCGTTGTGCCATACGGAGGAATCCTGCCCCAGCGAAACCTGGCCGGTGATGGAAGCGCTCGGGGCCAGAAAGGCCGGCCTGCGGCTTCCCGCTGAATCTTCAGTCATCTTCTCCATCCTTTGGAAGGCCGTCCCCGGCTCCACGGCATATTCGCCTGCGGAACCCGCCCCCGTCAATCATAGAGCCATAAAAAAAAGGCGGCCGGATTCCGGCCGCCTTCGATACGGGAAGAGAGAGTCTTATTTCGCCGCCTTGAGGGCTTCGATGGCGAGTCCGACCGCGTTCGCGGTGATGGAAACGCCCGAAATGGCATCGGTCTTGCCGTCGGCCTTCATCGCTATCTTCGAAGGATCGCCCGCCTTGACGATGGCGGCCTCTACGCGCTTCGCCTGGACGAACCACTCGCCGTTCTTGGCATTCATCTTATAGCCGCCGGACTTGCTCTCGAGGATCTTGGACTTTTTGGCGCTGTCCTTGGGAATCGAGTTCCACACGACGTCGACGATCGAACCGTTCGCCACCGTGATGAGGACGGTTTCCTTCCAGCCGGACTTGTCGAAATTCCCCGCTTCCTTGTAGTACCAGCCTGACTTGTAGGAACCCTTGGCGACGGGAGCCTGGGCGAGGGCCGCCTTGGCGAGGGCGAAGAATTCGGAAACGGTCAGGGAGGCGCCGGTGATGGCGTCGGTCTTGCCGTCGGCCGAGAACTTGGAGAAGTTTATGTCCTGGGTCTTCACGAGGAAGGCTTCCGCGGCCTTGGCCTGGGCATCCCACTCCGCCTTGATCTTGGATGCCTTGCCCATCCCGTATTTACCGGCCGCCGCGAAGGATTTCTTGTCGGCCGCGCCGGCGATGTTGGAGACGCCGTTCCACTCGACGCTCACGATCCTTCCATTGTTAACTTCGACGACAACCTGCTCTTTCCAGCCGGACTTGGAGAAATCTTCGCTCTGTGCGAAATAGACGCCGTTCTTGATTTTCGCCAGGTCCACCTGCGCGAAGGCCGAAGCGGCGAGGACGAAAAGTGCGAGCGTCACGATGATCAGTTTTTTCACGGCAATCCTCCGAAACGTGTAATGTGTCGATTTCTATACAGTATAGCTCCGCCGCTATCTATATAAAATGCGAGATTATAGTACCGTTATTCTGCCTTAAATGACAAGAGCCGAATATAGCGTTTTTCCCATAAAATCATGGAGAGAGGGGTATGCGAGCGATCAGGAATATGTCTTGCGCTCAAGCTTTTCCGAGGGTGAAGTGGAACGATGCGCCCTTGCCCACGGCACCTTCGGCCCATACCCGTCCATTGTGGCGGTCTATCACCCTCTGTACGGTGGCGAGCCCGATGCCGATGCCGGGGAATTCCTTTTCGCTGTGCAGGCGCTGGAAGGCGGTGAAAAGCTTGTCGCCGTAGGACATGTCGAAACCGGCGCCGTTGTCCTTCACGAAATAGGATTCGCTCCCGTCGGGCTGGCGTGCGCGGCCGAATTCGATCCTCGCGGATTCCGTCCGGGAAGTATATTTCCAGGCGTTTCCGAGGAGGTTTTCCAGGACAGCGCGAAGCAGGGGAGCATCCCCCTGGACCTGTACGCCTTCGGCGATGGAGAAGGCGACATGGCGCTCCGGCTGACCTTGCTGCAGCTCGTTGGCCGTCAGGTGAGCGAGCGCGCTCAGGTCGACAGATTCCCTTTTTATCGGCTGGCGCGAGAGATGGGACAATTCCAGGAGAGCCCCGATCAGACTGTTCATGCGCTTCGAGGATGCGGCTATCTTGGCGATGAGGCCGGAGCTTTCGGCGCTCTGTACGCTGCCGGTATCGGTCCTCAAGGCTTCGGTGAAGGTCATGATCCTTCGCAGCGGCGCCTGCAGGTCGTGGGAAACCGAGTAGCTGAATGTCTCCAGTTCCTTGTTCAGGACCTCGAGCTGGAGCGTGCGTTCCGTCACCCGCTGTTCGAGCTCCATGTTGAGCTTGAGGATTTCCTTTCCGTCCAGCACATGCTCGGAGATGTCGCGTATGTTGCATTGGGCCACCCAAATGTCATTGACATAGTAGGTGTTGCTGACGAACTCTACCGAGATCTTCTTCCCGCCGCTTGTCTCGAGGGGCAGGTTTTCATATCGGATATAGCCTTTTTCCTGAAGTTCGGTGAAAGCCTTCTTGGATTCCTGTTCGTCGTGGAAGAACCCTATATCCCAGAGCATCTTTCCCAGGAAATCATCCTTGGAATAGCCCAGTATCCTGATGAGGAAGGGATTCACGTCGAGTATCTGGCCGGTTTTCGCGTCGAGAATCAGTATCCCGTCCTCGGCGGTTTCGAAGAGCCGTCGATATCGGATTTCCGAACGTTTCAGGGCGCTCTCTATCTGCTGGATTTCCTTCCGCAGCTTTACCTCGTTGAGTTCCCGCTCGATGGCCGGAATCAATCGCGGCAGTTCCTGTTTTGTTATGTAGTCCTTCGCGCCGTTCCTCATGAGGGAGACAGCCATATTCAGGTCGATTTCTCCCGAGACGATGATGAAAGGCACGAGGGGACGCAGCTGCTGGGCAAGTTTCAGCGCGGCCGGCGCGTTGAAGCGGGGCATGGCGTGATCGGAAGTGATCACGTCCCAGTCCTGGCGCTTCAGTGCGGCTTCCATATCGTCCGCGGTATCCACCAGCTCCGAGAAGGCTTCATAGCCTCCTTTGCGCAGGGCTGTCAGTATAATGCCGGCATCGTCTTCCGAATCGTCGACCATCAGGATTCGCAATAGCTGGTTCATGGTCTTCCTCTGCCGAATGGGTTGGCATTTTGACATTACTTTTGCTGCATGCTGTTCAGGACAAAGATAGATAGGTAAGAAATAATAACAATTGATAGTGACAGAGAACCGAAGCGCAGCGCAAGGGGCTTTCATGGGGCCTGCCGTTTTCTCCAGGCCCCGGCATTCCTTGACACGAGGCTCAAAGCCTCATAATCTTCAACGATTACCGGCGCGGTTCCGAGCGGATCGCGCGAAATCAGGAGAGAACGATGAACCAATTGGCCGAGGAGCTCAATACCGCATTGTCCACTTCGGTGGCCGCCCGCCTGCTGTCGGAGATGGGCCGGAGGATGTACTTTCCCAAGGGCATCCTCACGCAGAGCGCGGAAGCCACCGAGAAGGCTCACCTTTTCAACGCCACGGTCGGCATGGCCTACGAACTCGGCCGGCCCATGATGCTCGACGCCCTCCGCGAAGCCATTCCGACGCTTTCCCCCGCCGAGGCGGTGGCATACGCCCCCACGGGCGGCGTCATGGCGTTGCGCCGCGAATGGAAGGCTTCCCTCACGGTGAAGAATCCCTCCCTCGAGGGCAAGTCCTTTTCCACCCCCCTCGTCGTGCCGGGGCTGACGGCGGCCGTTTCCTACCTCTGCGATTTATTCGTCGAGCCGGGCGACACCGTGGTCGTGCCAGACATGCACTGGCCCAATTACCGGCTCATCGTCGAAGAAAGAAAGATGGCCACAGGCCTCACTTTCCCGATTTTCTCAGGAAACGGCTACAATGTCGAAGGCCTGGCGGCCCGCCTCAGGGAAGCGGGCGCCCGCAGGGGCAAAG